>DATKGL010000016.1:0-3897 GCA_035510795.1 Patescibacteria group bacterium | reverse complement strand
ACTGTCTCAACAGTCCCGCAGTCTAGGTCATAGGCATCTGCCCCGATGATATCAACGTATGAATTGCCAGGATACCACTCTGAGAGAGCTAAATCGTTAGTGCAGATGTTCGGGTTCCAAACGAAAAGGAAATGCGCGCCGGGAACAGCGCGAAGAGCGGTCACCTCATTGTCATAGCATTGAGCCCAATCGTTTTGTTCCTGGGTGGTTTGGCCAACATAGTCGACCTCCCAGCCGCCGTTAGCTTCTATGCCTAGTCTGATGACTGTGTTTCCTACTCCATCAGCAACCAGGTTCTCACCCAACTGAGTAGCATAACTGTCATAATCTCCGGCGTCGCATGGTTGTTCCCAAGTCAGCGGGTCATCATTATCAGAGATCGCGTCGGGGATTAAATCTTGTCCGAGTACAACTTGATGGCTGGAGTTTTCCGCTACCCAGGCATCCCAACCGTCAGAAGTTATTCGAAACGGCCAAGGGTTTTCCCAGTCTGTCCATGCCGGCATAGGGTTATCAAAAGTTATGACACAGTTATATGTAACATTGGTAACAGCTGTAATAGCCGTGAGCTCTGAATCGGACATTACCCCACCCGGATTGTTCAGCTCGATACAATTCGACTTCGAATCCCCAGCCGTAATCGGATTGGATGAAGATGGTAGCGACCCGAATAAAACCGCTTCACCACCACTGGCAGTTGGGTCGCTTTCAATAGCAGCCGGACCGCTCAGACTGCCCGACTCCGCCTCAGATCTCACATAAGGAGAAGCAGCGTGAGAGTTGGAAATGAAGTGGATGCCAATAACAACGGCAAGGCCAATGACAATAGCGGCGCCTACTTGTTCTAGCCTAGTTTGGTTTGATGATGAACTTAGAAAACGAATTTTTTTCATATTTTAACCACAATAATAATTTAATGTTAACACCAATGGCTTTCTTGCGTCACGGTACTTAGCCGGCGTTGTATATTTTTGCTCTAGTTGTTAAGTTTCTTTTCTATCCTGGTCTTTGATATGATTAACAGATGAAATTGTTTGTGTGGGATTTTCACGGAGTTCTTGAAAAAGGCAACGATTTAGCCGTTCTTGATATTACAAATAAGGTTTTAGAGCAAGCTGGTTACAGTGAGAGATTAAATGAAGATTCGGCCGTAGAATACTATGGGCTTAAATGGTATGAGTATTTTGAAAGACTGCTCCCTCGACTAAGTAGCGAGGAGTGCGAGGCTCTCCAGGCGGCTTGTTTTAAGTTGTGTGAAAACAATATTGATATGCTTGCCGCCCGCATCAAAGTTAATGATTTTGCTATTGAAGTTCTGGGCAAAATTGAGGCTTCAAAAAACGAAATGATCCTGCTCTCCAATACCCGCCAACCCGATCTTCTGTGGTTCATGGATGTCATCGGTATAAAAAAGTATTTCCCCACCGGAAAAGTATTTGGCGTTAATGCTCACGAAAGACATGGCGAAAAGGAAGATGCCCTGCGTGATTATTTGGATGGAAAAACTTTTGAGAAAATAATTATTATTGGTGATTCCGTTAGCGATATGGACTTAAAACATGTAGCTGGAGGGATAACATATTATTATAGCCGTCCACCGCTGAGGCCAATGAGCAAGACTGAAGCCGATTATTTTATTACCGACTTGAGGGAAATCCTAAAACAGCTTTAGATTATTTGGGAGCTGTTTACTTTACCCAATCGCCGCCATTTCTTCTGTTCCGCCCGGCTGTATGCCATTGATTGGGATCGGCAGTCTGCAGGGTTTTGTATATTTTTTTAGCAGTATTCGTATATAACCGTTGCGTTGCGACAAATTTGCGGTTCTCGTGCCAGAATTTGGGAAGTGATTGTCCAATAGCCTCCTGCTCGGCCAGCTCAAAATCTATATCCAGATTATCGGCATCTTTAACAAGCTTGGCCTCTTTGGATGACTTGGTTTCATATTCTTTCCATAAATCGACAAACTCTTTTTCTAAATTTGTTCCCAGTAGCATGTCCTGAATGCCAAGTTCTTCGTTGCGTTCAACGTATTGGCGGGACAAATAATCAGCGTCACCAGTCCGGCTTTCGGCAATGTCATGAACCATGACCATCTTGGCGACTTTGGCAATATCGATATCTTTTTCATGGCTGGCCAGAACCATAGCGATCCAAAACATTCTAAAATGGTGTTCGGCTAAATTGGCAAAATTTACGCCAAGGAAGCGATGCCACATGCGGTCAATAAAGCGAATGCTGCCCATCTCAAAAAGAAAATCAATTTCTTTGGGCAACGAATCAGTAGGCATAGTTTTAGTTTATCATCATTCAGCTATACCCTCTCCAAATCAACTAGCAGCAAGGATACGCTTTTAAAGATTGTGCGTTTCGGGTAGTTCTTCTTCTTCGCCCAGTCGTTCTCTCAGCATTAGCAGCCGCAGAATTATTACAAAGCCATGCAAGACCAATATGTAAACCGCGATTCTAATTAAATCAGCCCCCAGGTCAGCGACGCTTTGTTTTGGTACGGGCAGTATGTGACCCAGCATTACCGGGGCTAGTAACTTTATGATATAAAGCACCAGAACCACTGTCATTAATAGCTGAAAAAATAACTTCCCCAGCGATTGAAACAACAGCTGGTTTTTAGGGGCATCCGTAGGCGAAACGTAATTTTTTAATTCGTAAGTACCAGCTAAATGTTTAAAAAAATTGATCATGTTCATGCACAGGACGTAAACAACCAAACCAATACAGCCCCAAGTTAATCCAACAACCAAATTATTGCTAGTACTGAGGCCTAAATGATTTAACATCGAGTTATTTGTCCAGTTCAGGACCGAGCTAAAACCACTGGACAGATGCGGCATAGCTTGGCCGGTTGATTTATTATAGATCAGAGAATTAAGGTAATGAGCGTTGACGGCGATAGCAAGTAGAGCGATTATGCAATACCAAATTGTCCCAACAACGGAGGGCTTAATCATATCTTTGATTGTATTGAGTTTGGTCATCTGTGATTATTTAAACATAAAATTATGCTAGTGGTGGGAAATATGAACTGATTAAGACGGCAGGTTGGACGTGGGGTCGGTCGGGGCCTGCAAAGGAACGTTGGAGCCGGACACTATTGTTGGATGGATTACCTGCTCCGGTTGCAGTTGCTGGTCTGAATTAGGAGAGCTAACGGGTGGAGTTGGTGCCGGATCAGCTGGCTTAACCAAGCTGGGCTGAGGTTGCTCCGTCGGCGCCGCTACATTGCTCGTTGGTGTTGGGTCAGCCGGCTCGGTCGGGCTGGGCGTCTGGGGCTGTTCAGCTGGTGTAGCGTTATTGCCAACAGCGCCAACGCCAGGATGGGTATGCTGATGTTTTATATATTTAGAAGCCCTAAAACCAAAACCAAAAAGCGAACCGATCAGGAAAAGAACGATAACGGCACCAATAAAAACATAGATTACCCAATTGTTACTTGTCAGATTAACAGCTAATGTCAGCTGTCGCTGCTCGGGCTTGGACGATAGAGATGCGCTGACTGATATGTTTTTAGTCGCTTTGGAAGTGCCATGCTGAAGCGCGATTTGGTAGTCGGCCACCGGTATATTAGTGAAACTGGCAATGCCGCTGCTGTTGGTTTTGGCGGTTTGGCTATCAATTGTTACGGAAGTGTTCGGAACCGGGGCGTTATCATTATTAACGACTTTTATTGAAACGAATTTAGCTATAGACGGAGCCGATGTTGAGCCATTACTGTTGGAAACTGCCGGAGCGGTGACGGTCGTTTGGGGAGTAGGAGTTGGAGCTGGAGTTGGAGTCTTGGTTGAAGAAGACGAAGATTTTGTTTTTGAGGTAGAAGAGCCGCTGCTGCCCGAAGTTGAGGAGTTTGAACTGCCGCTCGAGCTGGAAGAACCGCTACTG
>DATKGL010000015.1:0-23666 GCA_035510795.1 Patescibacteria group bacterium | reverse complement strand
TCGAGCTATTTGTAAGTTCTACTATTGATTGTCTGTAGTAACGCTTCTTAATATCAGTACTGCGGTTTGAACATCGGCAGAGTTATACCAGTTTTGTGCGTCTGTTAAACTAGCAAAAGTGTCTTCGCTAGTGCCATTTTCACCATCTGATTGAAAGTTACCATTGACAGTAAAAGATGAACCGCCAATATCACCAACGCTAAATCTATCCTCCATTGCACCATCGTTATCTGCACCTATAGTATAGCTATCACCTGTCTTGAATGGACTACTGATATTGCTATATTCTGTCGAGCTATTGTTCGTGATAAAAACATCAGTAATATAACTAGCTGGCGTACTACCGGTATCATTATCGTGAACTGCTAAGGCGACTTGTTGAAAATCACTACTAAAGGAATCCACGTACAGTACGTTGACTGTACCACCATCTGGTTGAAAGTGGCCAATCTGGTCACTTGCGTAAACCACTTTTACTTCACCAGACGGGCTTGTAATAGAATCACTCTCTGGGCTTGGACCCTGATTAAAAGAACTACTAAACTTCCAGTTGGCTGGGTATTTGTAACATATATCTCCTACTGTTGAACAATATGACTTCCACCCCGCATAAGGATTGGCTGCTGCTGTTACAGACTTAGTTGAAGCAGAGACCGCCTTAGTTTTGTGGTTAGTATGGTAGACGTAGTAACCACCAAGGCCAATAACTGCCAAAATTAAAATAATAAGTAGAGCTTCTACTGCAGTAAATCCTTTTTGGTTTTTATTTGTTTTATTCATATTGCTTTAAGCGTAAGTTGAACTACTTCAAATAGCAATAAAAAAGACCTCAAAATACTGAGGTCAAAGTGCTTATGCTTGGTGCGGGTGACGGGACTCTGACCCGTGGCCTCATCCTTGGCAAGGATGCGCTCTAAACAACTGAGCTACACCCGCATAACACCGAAGGATTATAAGAGTAATTTGATAAAAACTCAATTCTTCTTTTGCCCAGACTCGAGTGCTTCATCAAAATTAGATTATTGACTTAAGAATTTTGCTGGGGCCCATCCTTATCCGTGTATTAGACATCAAAATATTCTATACTATGCTAGTCTTTAACTAATAATGGCGCTTTAGCTCAGTTGGTAGAGCAGAGGCTTGAAGAGCCTTGTGTCCCCAGTTCGAGTCTGGGAGGCGCCACCAAGTAGACAGAATTAGCCGATTTGGGCTGGCTTATCGATAAACTCCTGGCAAAATCTCTCAAATATTGAATTGGTCCAGCCAAAACCAATCTGACTCGGATAAACACCCTTGAGCGGTGGTTTATCGGGCTGCACTACATTATATTTTTCCAAAAACTCATCATGTTGCTCGAACCAATAAAGATTGGTCTTAACCCACTTGGTTGCTATCCTGGCAGCATCTTTGTTGTAGCCGTATTTTTGCAGCCCTTTGACCGTCAGAAAATGTAGTGGCGCCCAGCCGTTCGGATAAGCCCATTGGGTTGGCACTGAGCCCAGAACATATTGACCGATTGGCAGTGAGTCAGTGGTTGAGAGACCGCCTTTATTTTCAAACCGTTTCAAAGCTTGAACCATGTTTTTGGCTTGTTCTTCATCCGCTAAACCGGACCACATCGTATAGTAAGAGGCTAACGAACTTACACTGCCACGTTTTTGCTTAACATAATTGTAGTCATAATAAAGACCACGCCCTTTATCCCACATTAATTCATTAATTGTGGCCTTGCGGTGCCGAGCGGCTGTTTCCCACTGGGCTGCTTTACGTTTATCACCCAATAGCCGGGCGGACTTCGCAAAATCAATCTCGTATTTATACAACAGAGAATTCAGGTCAACCGGGATAAACTCAAGCGCATGGCGGCCAAACCGCGGCGTCATATCCCACGCACTCTCAGCTTCAGCCAGATCGTTGAGGTAGTTAATGTCATAGTAACGGCTCAGGCCCTGGTATACCTGCCGGGCATTGGGCTTTGCTGTGCCCATCCAAACGGTGGTATATTCATTCTCGGCAATAGCCATTTTTGTTTTCAACCATTCTTTGTCAAAACCATAAGTTTGATAAATATCCCAGATGAAACTAGTCAGTAAGGGCGGCTGGGAGCGTCCGGTTAAATATGTCCTGGAAGCATTAGGAATAATTTTAAAACGCTCAAACATGAATAATAAATCTTCGAGTATCCCGACGGTCAAATCCTGATGTTTTTTGTCAAGTAAACCCTGAATGATAAAATAGCTGTCCCAGTAATATAGCTCATTAAAATCAAACTCATGACCTTCTTCATGAGCCGGCACTAAGTACGGCTTGGGTAGTCCCAGTAAACTTTCGTCGTCTTTGGGGTGAAAACGCGTTAATTTCGGCCAAAAATCTGCTATGTATGTCCGTGCTGCTTCAACATTTTCCGAGATCAGTGGTTTGTCCGGCCTGAATGACCACGAAGGTGTTTTGTCAGAGTGCGTTTTTGTTTTCTTGAAACCTAACATCTTAATTTAAGCCTATGCCTCCGGCAATCAGTAGTCAACCTGGCTGATTTTGATTTATTAATTACCTAATGGCGTAGCTACCTGCTCGAGGGGGATAATTCCTTTCCTTTGCATCAGAGCTCACGTAAAATGAGCACACAGGCATATGGAATTTAAAGAATATCCGACTAAGCGAACAATCAGCACCGATGGTTTTTTCCCGGCCGACCGCAGACCTAGGCGCGGACCGATTGACCCGACTCAGAAATTATCAAAAAAAGAAGAAAAGTCACTTCAGGATTCCCTGCTGACAAGTTCGCCGGCTATGGCCGGAAGCAAATCCTTGCTCAATAAGAACCTCGTAATAGCCCGGGCTTTGCCTAAACCGCCAGAAGAAACTGTACCTCTGTCGAAAAAGAAAAAAGATAAAACTCCCGGCGAACAAAAGATCCATTCATGGAAAAAAATTATCAAACGAACGGTGGCAGCAATTGTTTTGATTTTCATCATTATCGGCGGTTGGGTTGGTTTCAAGTTTTACCGCAATATCGCTAAAATTACCCATGATAATAATCCGCTAAGCTTGCTCAGCATCCTCGCCCCGGTGGCGCTGAACAATCAGTCCGGGCGAGTCAATATTTTAGTTGCCGGCGATTCGGTCGACGACCCCAACCATCAAGGAGCCACTCTGGCCGATTCGATCATGGTGCTAAGCCTAAATACTCACACGCACACAGCCTTTTTGCTTAGCATACCAAGAGATACATGGGTTAACGTACCGGGTTCAGGCCATCAAAAAATTAACGCCGCCAACGAAGCCGTTAATTTTAGCGAACCAGGCTATCCGAACGGCGGCATAGGCCAGCTGGAGCAAATTGTCAATCAGGATTTCGGGATATACAGCGACTATTACGCTCTGGTAAACTACACGGCGTTCAGAGATGCAGTCAACGCAGTCGGCGGAATAACAATTAACATAAACAGTCCCGATCCGCGAGGGTTATATGATCCTTATACTCACCTGAAACTCCCTAACGGCGAGGATACTCTTAACGGGCAAGTAGCACTCAATTTGGCAAGAGCCCGCGGTGACGGCCCTGGGTCGTATGGTTTCCCGAACAGTGATTTCGCGCGGACTCAGCACCAAAGGCAAATGGCAATCGCCGTTGAGCAAAAAGCAACCAGTGTCGGATTTTTGTCCAACCCGGTCAAGGTCGGCCAGTTCTTGGATGCCATTGGCAGTAATGTCCAGACCAACCTGAAGCTTGATGAAATTGAAACGCTCTATCGCGATACAAAAGGCCTCAACAACAATAATATCCTGTCGCTCAACTTAGACAGTCTGAACGGCCAGACATTATTAACTTCTTACCAGGCGTCCGACGGAGAGGACGCTTTAATCCCGACCGCCGGCGTGGATAATTTCAGTCAGATACAGGCAGCTACCTCCGCAATACTTTCTAGCAACAAGTAGGTCGAGTGATCGCCATACCCCGCGAAGCTGAACCGGCTAAACCAGCCTGGCCAGTGCCATCATAAAAGCCGCCTCTTTTAGAGGAACATTTTTGTCGAGGGCAATAGTGTACATGTCCGTTACCGCCTTAATCATGTAATCCTCGAGCTTGTGATTAACCCTTGCTTCGCTCCAGTGTTGATTTTTTAGATTTTGAACCCACTCTAAATAACTGACAATAACACCACCGGAATTGGCAATAATGTCAGGAAGAATTATTGCCCCTTTTTTGATTAAGCACTGGTAAGCCTTCTCGCTAACCGGGCCATTGGCAAGTTCAACGATAATTTTGGCTTTCAGGTTTTTCATATTCCCGGCCGTTACGGCGTCGCCCAAACCGGCCAAAACCAAAATATCGACATCCAACCCAAACATTTCTTCGTTAGAAATGACCTTAACCTGCTTAGATTCAAACTTGGAAAAACGCTGGCCACGGTTTTTAAAGTTGCTGAGCTCGTCAGCTTGAAGCCCGGAGCTGCTGAATACTGCTCCGCTTGAATCGCTGGCACTGATCAGCTTCCAGTTCGGCTGTTCCGATTGGGCAATAGTAGCAAAAAACGAGCCGACATTACCGAACCCCTGTAGCGCCATGGTCATTTGTTTGTTTTCCTTGCCCATCATCTTCAACAACCGGCTCAGGGCGATCACTCCGCCGCGCCCGGTCGCAGCTTCCCGTCCCTCGCTGCCACCATTACCCATGCTCTTACCGGTAAAACTAGCCTTGGTGCTATCATTGGTTTGTTTTTCATATTCATCAACCATCCAGTCGATAATTCTAGAATCAGTGTTCACGTCTGGTGCCGGGACGTCTTTATTTGGACCGATATGGGGTGTCAGATGTTGCGCGTATTTCCGGCTCATTTCTTCCAGCTCGCTATCAGTTAACTGATCAGGGTCAACCGTAATGCCGCCTTTGCCGCCGCCAAGAGGCAACCCAACTGCTGCGGTCTTAAAGCTCATAAGAGTAGCCAAAGCTTGGACTTCATCCTTATCCACGCCAGGGTGAAACCGGATTCCGCCCTTGTAGGGGCCAAGCTTGTTATTGTGTTGGATCCGCCAAGCGGGAAAGCTTTTGCCATTTGATAAAACTACGTTAAAACTATGCTCGGCGTCAGGTTTAAGAAGTTCTTCGATTGTCTTACTGTCTAGGCCTAATTTTTTACCAATTTGTCTGATAGACAACTGTGTTGTTTCGAGCATACGTCTCCTTTTACTTCAAAATTAATTATATTAGTACCAAACCCTAAGATTCTACTGTAACAGTAGTACCAATAACAGACCAATTATACAGCCACGCGGCGGCAGCTAGTGGACATTCAACACAACCATGAGAAGCATTATTCGAGTAGGGGCTTATGTTACCGAATGCGTTGCTCGGCCGCCAGGTTGCATCATGAAATCCGTAGGCTCCATACTGGTTATATAAAAATGGCATCCAATAATAAACAAAGTCATGCCAGCTGCCGGTACTATCAGAACCGTTCAGCCAGATATTGGTTTCTTTGGCATAAACATGATAGGTCCCAACAGGAGTTAAGTCGGCCGGCAGATTCATGTTGCCGGTTACGACCGCCGAATCATAAAGCACACTGGACTGGTTGCAGGCCCATAAATGCTGTTGGCTGATACTTACGACAATCAGCTGAGACAAACTGTTATTGGCACACATATTAGTTTTAGCGACTTCAGTTGGGGCGGTTTTGGCGGCTGTAGACGGGGTATACTTGGTGACTGATTGCGTTTTGGAAGTTGTCTGATTGACCGACTGCGTTTTGGTCGTCCCGCTGTTAGCGGTCGCAACCGATAAAGCAACAACTATTGCCAGTATCAGCAGAACTATAAAAGCTTTGATGGGGAACCGCTTTTTTTGGTTTTTTTGGGGTGAGGGTCTTGACGCATAATTGCGTGAGCCTGGCCGGTAGTTAGTCTGGTTTTGTCTGTTTTTCATAGAAACATTATAACTCTTCAAGCTAAGATAAGATTAAACCTGTTTGCAATTTAGTCGCAATAATTGTTAAACTTTATCCTATGGCAAACCTAAACAGCAAGCTGTCAGCCCTGCTAAAGCAAAATAATCTGAGCGTTACCAGGCAGCGTCAAACCATTTTCGATACACTCGGGAACTGCGAATCTTTGTCAATGAAAGAATTAATTAACAAGACCCCTGCTATGATGGATCGGGCCAGCGTCTATCGAACGGTTACTTTGTTCGAGAAACTTGGTATTGTCCAACGGATTAACATCGGCTGGAAGTACCGGATAGAATTAAGCGATAAATTCGCCGACCACCATCATCATCTGGTATGCACGAAGTGTTCCAAAATTATTCCGATCGATGCTGATAATCTCGAGGTTTTTATTGAGCAAGTCGCTGCACAGAACAAATTCAAAGCTATAAATCATCAAGTTGAAATCCAAGGTTTATGTAATAAGTGCCGGGATTAACATCATTGCTTTCCCGGAATAATTAATATTAAACGGCAAACTGCCGTTTAATAAATTCAATCTGGTGGAGCTGCCGGAGAACTGCCCTCCGGGTCCATCGGTTTATCTTAGTTAGCGATCTACAGGCTTAGACCATTTTAAAGTTTCAGAAGCGAACAAAGAATGATCAAATAACCCGCTTCCTAAGTTCATAGGCTTAACAAGTACTCAGAACACTAATACTTGGGCAACCAGAAGATATGACACGTATTAACATGATCTGGCGTGCTGTCATACGCGGCTGAAACCGATTAGGCTACAGCTGGTGCGAAAACCGGTACGCTGAAAGCAGCTTTTATACTGTTCCATGCACTGGCGACGCGATTAAATGCGTTTGCATTTATAAAGTTTGCCATATAACGCTTGACTCGCGGCCTGCTAACTAACTGATAAAGTCCAATGTCGAGCTTAAATTCAGCCCCATATAGTGCTGTTGCCAGCGAATATATTATATCATATTTATCTCTAAACTATCAACCTAGGCGAAGGTGTGGTTGATTGTCGAATTATCTCCAATATTGCACGAAAACCGATGAAGCTCGGATAATAGCTCATGGAGCTGTTCGGCTTGTTTCTCGTTGAAATTTAGAGATTTTTCATCAAACTTGGCTACTGCTTGGTGGGCAGCTTCTAGTACCCGTTTTCCCTCGTCCGTCAATATCAGGATGTGCTGCCGGCGGTTATTTTTTTGTATTTGGATATCTATTAAATTCATCTTCCCGAGTAATTTAACTTGCCGGCTGATACTGGCTTCGGTTTGAGCCAAACTTTGGGCAACATTCAGCTGGGATGCCGCCATAAATGCCTGGACCGCTGCCAGAATTTTGTATTGGGCAAAACCGATACCTAGCAGTTCTTGGAGAACCTGATCTTGTTGGGCCTGAAGTAAACCGGCAATGTGACAGAGCAGGGGAATAATTTCATCGGATCGTTTCATTGATTGATAATCCTGCTCCCGCTCATTGACATACAATCCATAATACTTAACACGTTAAGTATTATCAAGCAGGGGACTGATATTTAAATAAAGCCGGTGCCAATCATCCAGGCTTAGAACTTGAGCTCTGTCTGAAGGATCAATGCCAGAGGAAATCAAATGTTGTCTAACCAGGCTTCTGTCTAATTTCAGTCCCCCGCTCAGACTGTTTTGGAGAGTCTTCCGCTTCTGGCTAAATCCCGCTCTGATCATCATGAAGAATAGCTTGTCATAAACTCCCGGAAACAGAGGTTCATCTCTAAAATTAAGTATCAGTATCTGGGAATCAACCTTCGGGGGCGGTGTGAATAAACTGGCCGGAACCATCTGATCTTTGCTCACGTTACAATAAAATTGCGTGGTTACAGCTAAAATCGACATTTCCCCCGGTTGAGCCGTGATACGCTGGGCAATTTCTTTCTGGACCAAAATTACTGCTCTGGAAAAATGCTTATCGTTTTCACATAGTTTCCTAATCAAGTGGCTAGTGAGGTAATAAGGTATATTGGCAACAACTTTATAGCCCGTAGGAAGAATGGTTAGGTCAAAACTGAGGATATCTTGATTAATAACTTCTACTTTTGAAGATTTGAACTTGGCACTGAGCAGTCCGGCTAAGTGGCTGTCGATCTCTACGGCAATAGTTTCTTTTGCCAGAGGATAAATTTGTTCTGTCAGACTGCCAAGTCCGGGACCTATTTCCAGAACCGTATCATTGTTATTGATCTGGGCGACTTCAACAATCCGTTTCAGCGTTGGTTGGTCGTTAAGCCAGTACTGTCCAAGGGTTTTTTTGGGAATAATACTCATAGCCTCTACCAAAAATGATTGTTATGCCAGAAATCATAGGCACTGCCCCAGCTCCCGTATTTTTCGTCGGCATAGCTGGTAGCCCAGCGTAATTGAGTCACCGGATTGCTTTCCCAATCCGAACCAAAAGGAGCCATTTTATAGCCAGGTGTAGCTTGCCCGAGTCCATAGCCAAGATAAGATGGGATGCTAGACGGGATGTAGCCCGGGCAGTAACCTATTTCGCCCTGCAGCTTAGTTGGGCACCAGCCTGACTCATTACTGACAATATAATTCACATAAGGATAATCGTTGCTTGATATGCCGGCTTCAGCCATCACCGCTTCAATATCGGTCGGGATTTGGACAGCCCGTCCTTGTGCGACAATTTCCGGCACTGCCGGGATGGTAACTACCGATTGAATCAAGGTCTTATTGGTGACTACTCCGTTCTGAGTGGTGATTTCATAGGTTAACACTTCCTGGCCGGGGCTGCCATTTTGCCGGACAGCACTAGTTCCAAAAGTAAGATCGTCATCAAGAATGATCTGTTCGGGCGTCGGGATGGCTATGACTGTATTTTGAATTTGCGTCCCTTGATGTAACAAAAATACTTCTTCGTTGGCTGTCACCGGCGTATCAGCCGCCGGATCAACACTACTGCCGTTAATTAATTTAACGTTATCCTCGGCCAGCATTTGGCCAACTGTTGCAGCATGAGTCCTGATTAATGTCTGGGTTCCATAGATATTCAGGTTAACCGGTATCGATGGGTCAATAATAATCTCCTTATCGATACTACTTTGCCCGACGATATCGCTGACCGGCTGGGATGTAATATTGTCCTGGGGATAGACTGATATTCCGGCTTGCTGGACTATGCTACGGGGAGTAGTCGCAGCGCTGAAAGTATAAGTCTGTTCGGATCCTTCAATTATTTCAACCGGTACTGCCCGGTAAATATTTATCCTGAATTCATCTTGGGTAATCGGGGTAGATACACTCGGCTCGACAACGTCTCCGGTATTGAGTCTGATATTAAGCCTAGCCAGCAGAGCGCCGACAGTCTGTTGGGTGGACGGGACAATTTGCTGTTGGTGATCGTGCGAAATAATAACAATATAGGAGCTAATCGGTTTGAAGGCCGGCCGGCCACCATTAAGCAATAGGAAAATAGTCGCGCTGATTATGCATAAAGCTAAGAAAGTTAGGAGCGAAAAGGTGACCGGGGATTCTTTGAAACGAGACAGAGTCTGAGTTTTGGCGGTTTTCTCTATCGCATATAGCTTTTTTAAACGCTTAATCTTTTTTCGCATAATCAAAAATCACGTTCAACAAAAAGTCATTTTCGCAAGCTTATCTTCTCTGTGATTCAGCTGTTATTGTAACAAACGCCGGGCTGGCCTGCCATAGTTGTATGGCTCTTATGGCGGCCTTGTCTGAATTGACCTGATTCATTGTCCGATAGTCTGTCCATGCTGCGTCGAGAATTTCCGGAAAACTCATTGAAGCGTCAAACTCTTTATCGACTCTAAGTAAAAAATAATGTTCGGTGTAGCTTATGCCCTGATCACTGAAGCGCTCGCGGCTGAGTAGTTTCAACTGGTCCTGCGGCAATTTGATACCAAGTTCTTCTTCGCCTTCCCGGCAAGCTGCTGCCTGGGCTGATTCGTGGCGGTGCATCCCGCCGCCTGGCAATAACCATTTATCTCCCCCGAATATACCCTTCACTGTCAAGACGCGTTGACCACAGACAATTAAAATCCTCGCTCGACTAGAGTTCCTCAGATATAGCCAGAAAAACGGCCAGCCGAGCCAAAATATAACAACACTGAACCGGCCAATTATTTTTTTCATAATTTTTCGAGTCCAGCAAATGACAAGTTAAGTTTTTTGGCTCCCCTGCCCTTAAAATAAACAACTGCTATATCCCCTTCAATTTCAACAATTTTCCCGACGCCAAATACCTGATGCCTGACTCTGTCGCCTTCGCTAAGTTCGATGACATATTGCGGATCGGGATTCTCCGGCGACGCTGTCAGGACCGACTCGATATCCTGCTGGCCAGAGTTTTCCATTAAATTGCCCTCACCGATCTCAGACAAAAAACGGCTAGGCGGGTTGTGCTGAATGCCGCCATAGAGCAAGCGATTAGGCACAAACGTCAGGTAAAGTTCCTGGCGGGCACGGGTCATCCCGACGTAACACAGCCGTCGCTCCTCTTCCATTTCAGATTTATCGTAAAAAGCTCTGGAATGCGGGAATATCGATTCTTCCATACCGACAATAAAGACTACTGGGAATTCTAACCCCTTGGCGGCATGAAGCGTCATCATAGTAACCGTGTCGCCCGTTAAATTAACTTGGTCGATATCGCTCATCAACGAAACTTCTTCCAAAAATTCCGCCAGACCGACATCCTGGTAGCTTTTGGCAACACTGATTAGTTCTTTGACGTTTTCTTGGCGGGATTCCCCCTGAGGCGTTCCGTCTTCCAAAAAATGCCAATAATCAATCTGCCTGGTCAACGAGTCGACCATGCCAGCCGGCAAAGTCGAGTCCATAGCCGCCCGCAGATTAAAAACTACTCTACCCAGCTCAGCCATTCCGGTTAAGGCTTTATGACCGAGCTGGTTGCAGCTTTCAACCCTGGCTAATCCCTCCGACAGAGAGAAGCTATTCTCTTCCAGCCAGTTATAAAATTTCTCAAGCGACTTTTCGCCAATGTTTCTGGTTGGAACGTTAACAACTCGCTCGAAGCTTCTGATGTCATCCGGCTGATAAACTAACCGCAAATACGCTATTATGTCCTTGATTTCCTTCCGGTCATAAAATCTTAATCCGCCGACAATCCGGTACGGGATGCCGTAATGGATAAAAGTCTCCTCTAAAGAGCGGCTTTGGGCATTAGTTCGGTATAAAATAGCAAAATCGCGGTATTGCCTCTTTCTTGAATTAACCGCTGTCTTGATGGTCTGAATGATGAAATCGCCCTCAGCCCGTTCGTTGAACAATTGGACAAGTTGGACCGGCAAGCCATTTTCTGATGCCGTCCATAATTTTTTATCAGACCGCTGGGTGTTCTTGGTAATTATTGTCTGGGCGGCTTCTAGGATATGCTTGGTGCTGCGATAATTCTGTTCGAGCTTAATGATAACGCAGTTCGGATAGTCTTTTTCAAAATTTAGGATATTCCGGAAATCGGCTCCTCTCCAGCTATAGATACTCTGCCAGTCATCACCGACCACGGCTACGTTTTGATGCTCGCTAGCTAGTAGTTTTATTAACGTGTACTGGGCGCTGTTGGTATCCTGATACTCATCGATCATGATGTATGTAAATAAGTTCCGCCATTTTGTTCTGATTTCGGGAAAGTCCTCAAACATACTGACTGTCCTGTTTAACAAATCGTCGAAGTCAAGTGCCGAAGCACGATGTAGTATTTTCTGATATACCGGGTAAACTTGAGCAGCCGCTTCTTGGAGTGGACTCCGACTCTGGCCAGCGTATTCTTCCGGGCCCATCATTTCGCTTTTAGCGCTACTGATCAGACTCAAGATTACTCTAGGCGGAAAGCTCTTATTGTCAATCTGTAGCTTTTTGCAAGCTTGCTTGACCGAACTCAGGCTGTCGCCTTCGTCGAATATGACAAAGTTCGGCGGGATCCCAACATATTGTCCGTCTTGGCGTAAAATTCTGACACAAATCGAATGAAAGGTGCCCATAAAAGGCATAAAACTTCTTCGTTTGTGATCTTGACCCAATAGTTGCGCTACTCGCTGCCTGATTTCGCCGGCTGCTTTATTGGTAAAAGTAACCGCCAGGATGTTTTGCGGTTCGGCCTTCTTGGCGGCAATAATATAGGCAATCCGGTGCGTCAATGTTTTGGTTTTACCTGAACCGGCGCCGGCTTGTATCAGCAAAGGCCCCTCAATTGTCTGGACGGCCCGCTGTTGTTCGGGGTTAAGCCCCACTAATAGATCTTCTAACACCTTATTATTCTAGCAAAAACAATCTGCCCGCGTTTTGAGAAGTGACGATAATTTAGCGATAATAATAGACCAGGCCGACCACAGCGACCAAAGCGACCGAAATAATCAAAATCAGCCGCCAAGAATGTTTCTCGGGAACCTCAACTGCTGAGATTGTGACAATACCGGAGCCATCAACCGGCGAGTTTTTTTTCTAAAACCGTCAGCTCCTTTTTGATTGCCGGCGAGACCTTATGGTGCTTGATATCACTCTCTTCTGTCTCTGCCGCGTCCGGAGAAGACAGGTCGGCGGTCAGATCCAGATCCTTGATCTGATCTTCTCGATGCAGCATCGGGTCGTCTTGCTCGGGTTGGTAGGTAATGATGACCGGCCGGCTCGAGGGCGAGGGCGGAGTCTGACCGGGGGGACTAACGTCAAAAGGTTTGTTTTTGCGCTTCTTAAACGGAGTGCGGCTGCTACTCATATTCTAAGCAAATTTTAGACGTTCGTATTGAATTTGTTCAGCTTGGTTCACAATATTCGAAAATTTTTGGTAATTCAGGCTGGCGCCACCAACTAGACAGCCATCACAGCCAGAAACCCTTAGATAGCTAGCTGCAGTTTGATCATCGACGCTGCCACCGTAGAGAATCCGACAAGCCAAAGCGGCTTTCTCGCCGTATAAACTGCTTACCTGATCCCTAATATATTTGATTATGCTCCGCATCTGATCCGGCTCAGCTACTTCACCATTGAAAGTCGATATCGCCCAAACCGGTTCATATGCAATAACGACTTTTTCAAAATCGTTGCTGGACAAATCGCTGACAGCTGTGGTCAATTGATCATGCAAAACTAGCCGCGTTTCGCCGGCCTCATGTTCGCGCTTTGTCTCACCGATACAGAGAATCGGCGAGATATCATTCCTGACGGCGGCGGCAACTTTATCCCTGATCATATCCGTACCCTCATGAAAGTAGATGCGTCTTTCTGAGTGGCCGATGATGACATAGTGAATAAGATCGCGCAGCATCGCTATGCTGACTTCGCCGGTATAGGCGCCTTGATCAATAGAAAAAGCGTCCTGGGCGCCGAGGCGGAATTTCCGCCGGTCAAGCTGAAGACTGAGCGGTTGGATGCTAAGCATGCTTGGCGCTAATACTACTTCAATGTTCCGGTGCGGTTTGATATTTTTTTCGAGATTAACCAACAGATTAGAAGATTGGTGTACATTAAGATTCATTTTCCAGTTGCCGACAATCAAAAGTTTACGCATTGGTCAATATTGTATTCCTATTAATTCCCTTTATCCATCAGCGCCGCTACCCCTGGCAGGGTTCGGCCGGCCATTAGCTCTAAGCTGGCGCCGCCGCCGGTAGAAACATGATCAAATGATTCTAAAAGTTTTCTCTCTTCGATATAGCCGACACTGTCGCCACCGCCAACCAAACTGTACGGCCGGTGCCCAAACTGGCCTAGCATTGCCTCGATGATAAGTTCTGTCCCGTGAGCAAAAGGTCCAATTGGACTATGCAGGCTTTTGACTTCGGTCACGCCCATGGTCCCATTCCAAACAACAGTTCCCGTTAACTGGATGCCGCCGGCTATAAAAGCGCCGGAAAAGGGCCCTATATCTAGTATCGACTCGTCTTCGGCTATCTGCCGAGTTGAGCGGCGAGGCAGCTGAGGATAGCTCTCAATGTCAGCCACTACATCAGTGCTCCAATCTATAATCCGGGTCTTGGCCATGGTATCAATTTCCCGAGCTACGACAGCGTCTTGTGGAAGATAAAAAATAAAATTGTTTAGTTTGGATTTATGCTCGGCTTTTTCGAGAATTTTTTTTGCCAGCGGCAGATCGTCCAGCTCGACGACACTTTTTGCGATATCAAGACCTTCGGCCTTTAAGAATGTGTTGGCCATCGCCCCGCCAATAGCAACGAAATCGGCTATATCGATAAATTTATTTAAAATATCGATTTTATCGGAAATCTTGGCTCCCCCGATTACTGCCAGTAGCGGTCGCATCGGGTTATTGATAACACTCAAGATGGTGCTGATTTCTTTTTCCAGCAACAGACCTTCGACGCTCGGCAGGTGGCGGGTTATGGCGTCGGTGCTAGCATGAGCCCGGTGGACAACGCCGAAACCGTCCTGCACAAAAACATCGGCAAGTTTAGCCAGCTCCGATGCGAATTGATCATTGTTTTGCTCTTCCTCGGGATGAAAGCGCAAGTTCTCAAGCATAATTATCTGGCCGGTAGTCATGGCCGCTACTGCCAATTCAATCTCTGGTCCGGTGCAGTCGTGCAAAAACTGGACGGGCCGCTTTAACAGTTCCGATAGGCGCTTTGCGACCGGCTTTAATGAAAACTCGGTTTTGGGTTTGCCGTCAGGGCGACCTAAATGGCTACAAATTACCAGGCGGACATTCTGATCCAATAAATATTTAAGCGTCGGCAGCGATTGGACTATCCGGTAGTCGCTGGTGATAGCCCCGCGGTCGTCGAGCGGAACGTTATAATCTGTCCGGATAAGGACGCGTTTGCCTTTTAGATCGATATCCCTGATCGTTTTTTTATTATCCACCCCTTATTCCCTTCATCCCTTATTCTAACATGCGGACTTTGATCGTATCGGTAGTACCTACTACTCCGGGGTAACGGCCACTAACCAGAACAACGATATCGCCTTTATGCAAAACCTTATGGCTCCTTAACCAAGTCGTCAGTTTCAAGGCCGCTTGAGGGTCTATTGAACGGATATAGCTTTTGACGCCGTAAACAATCGCCAGTTGTTGGGCTATCCGCTGATTGCTCGTGACGGCTATAAGCGGTAACGCGGGCCGTTTTGATGCTATTTGCTTAACGGTAGCGCCTGATTTGGTTTGGGCGACGATTGCCACAGCGCCAATATCGCTAGCCAGATCGATAATGGCGTTACTAATAGCGTTCTGACGGGTCTGCCCGCTATGCGCACCAGGATAAACAACTTCTAGAGGCGTATTGGACTCGGTATAGCGAACTATCCGCCTCATGACCGTGACAGCTTCTACGGGATACCTGCCATCAGCCGTCTCGTCACTCAACATTAAGCAATCTGCGCCGGTTAAAACTGCCGCCGTTACATCTGCCGCTTCGGCGGTTGAAGGTTCCGGCGTCTCGGTTATCGCGGCCAGCATATGCATAGTGATAATTGTCGGCTTGGCATAATACAAGCCGAGCCCGACTGCCCGCCTTTGAACTAGCGGCACAGATTCGGCTTCGGTTTCAACCGCCAAATTATCGCGATCAACAATGACACAGTCGCTGGCAGCAAAGATTTCTTCAAGGTTATCGACGGCTGTTTTGGTCTCAATCTTGGCAATAACCTTAGCCGGGCTGCCTAAGTTTTTCAGCAGCCGCTTGAGGTTGTCTATATCCGCAGAGTCATGAACAAAACTCATGGCCACGTAGTCAATATCGTGTTCGGACCCGAATACCAGATCTTGGCGGTCTTTTTCGGTAATAACGTCGCCGGCAAAATCAGTATCGGGCAGATTAATACCTTTATGTTTTATCAGAATGCCATCGCTGTCGGCTCTGACGTAAATGATTTTCCCGTCTATGGCTGTAATCCTGGCCCTAACTTTTCCGTTATATAGACTTAACCTCTGCCCCCGGCTAACTTTTTTACTAAAATCATGCTGAACGGGGATATTGCCTCCCTCCTGATAAGTGCAGCCATACTCAAAAGCCAGGGTTTGGTTTTTACGGACCGTAATAATTCCATCGAAATCGCCAAGCCGGAGCTTCGGACCCTGGAGATCCTGAATTATGGCAACTGGTTTATCGCACACCTTAGCCGCTTTTCTAATCCAGCCGATCTGCTTGGACCGTTCGCTATAGCTACCATAGCTGAAGTTAAGGCGCAGACCGTTGGCGCCAGCTTTGATTAGGCTAACTATAGTCTCGTAATTATCTGTTGCCGGACCAATTGTCGCAATAATTTTCGTGCGCTTAGTTGAGCGCAGCGAACTATCAGTTACCGAATTAGTTAATCTGGCCACTTAAATCATTCCACCCTTTTTATAACGCGCTTAACATCTAGTATATACTCCACTTTTGGCAAGAACTATATCAATCCGATAAGCCGCTGATGTGTTTCTGCAAACAACTAGCTGGGAAATGGCGAAATTGTACCGTTAGGTTCCGCACAGCCAGTTAAATGAACTAATGCTGGATCGGTGATCACGATAGAGGCCTTAGTGATGTGATACTCGTCGGCAATCGTGCATGTTAATGGATCCTGGGTGCCGCCGGCATCGGTCCAAATATTGTTTTTAACCTCGAAGTACTCTGAGTAGCCGCCGCTGCAATCCTTAACGGAAACGTCAATGAAATTGCCGGTAACGATCTCAACAGTAGTCTGGGGGTAAACGCCGTTAGCTGTTAAGCCGACGCAATCGTTAAAAGTTGTTTGGCCCAATTTAGATATCAAAGTCTGAGCGCCAGCTGGCGTCTGCTCATAATTGCCGATAAAACTGGGAGAGAAAGTACTTGGAAAATTGTAGGTAACCCCGTTGAGAGAACAGCTATCCGCACCCGCTCCCGACATACTTCCGCCATCCGCGGCACAGCTGTAATAAGTATTGCCGGCGACCGGAATTCCCACCGAGGAATGGCTGGAAACAGAGCTTTGCATCTGTGAAATTTCGTAGGCCAGGTTGCTTATCTTAGCGTTTAGGGTGGTAACCTCGCCCTTTAATTGATTGACTCTCTGGTGCTGCCAAGAATAGGTCAGCGCCATCAAAGCTCCAGCCAATATGACAAACACAATAATAATAAAAAACGTCCGGCTTTTGAAAAATGAACTGTTTATTTTGGGCCGTTTTAACGAGCCTAAAGTATGGCGAGCTTGGATGGGTGGATTATTGGTCCTTTGAAAATTAGGCTCGGCTGCCATTGGGGGACTACTAGGCTGGTGGGTATACTCTGTATTTTGATTATCCATCTGGTCTAAATTTTAAATCCAACTGATTTATTTTAAGCATAAACTTTTAAGATTAAGTTTGCAATCAATCAGCCCAGTTAATAACTTAACAGTCGCTAAGATGGCATAGTCGAAAATAGTTTGATGGTTTGTTGGATTTCCTGAGGTATGCCTTTGATGCAAGAGTAGCCTTTAACTTCTTGGGCGTCAACCCAAGCAAAGTCATCAAAACTTCCTTTTTCAATTATCACCTTCCCTGATTTATACTTGGCGGCGAATTTTATTAAAACAACCGGCACCCCATCCGGTCTGATGAAAGCCATGTCATTCAAGTAATAAACTGGACTCTGAATTTTAACGCCGGCTTCTTCGATAACTTCGCGCCGGAGCAGCTTCAAGACCGCATCTTCAAAATCAATCACATCGCCATTTAAACGGGTCGGGGTGGCGATATCAAGATCGGCCCATTCTAATTTGCCTCCAGGAACAGCCCATTTACCGGAGTGGACAATTTCCCGGGCTGAGCGTTTCAAGATCAAACATTTTTTATCGGATTCCCTGTAAACAACAGCGTTAGCAACAAAATAAAACAGTTTATCCGGTTTGGCGTTATTAATACTTATCTTTTTCGCTCTCATATTCTAAATATACCAGAGAAAAATTGGGACAAATAGCTAAGTCAGGCGAACCGCGTGACAACAAACATAAAAATCGTGCCGGTAATTGTCAGAAGAATTGTTATCTTTGATGAATTTTCCTCGTGCGCCTGAGGCAAAATATCGCTAGCGCCGATATATAACAAGAATCCCGTAAAGAAACCTAGGTACAATACGAGATCGACGTTGGACAAATGGAAAAAGAAAGTCGATATCACACCCAACACCGGAGCCAGGGCGTCACAAAAGAGTAATTTTGCCGACCGGCGAACGGTGTTTTTGTGATTGAGCATCAGAGTGACAGTATTTAATCCGTCCGCAAAGTCGTGCCCGATGACGGCAATGGCGACCGCCAGACCAACAGCTGAGCTGACCTTAAAACCCAGCCCGATCCCGACACCGTCCAAGAAACTATGACCGCATAGAGCTAAAGCGGAAAATACTCCGACATGCGGATGCCGATGCTTGCCATACTCCGTCTCATGGGCATGGTGAAGCAACAGCGTCTTTTCCATAATGTGAAACAGCAAAAAACCGAGCACAAGAGCAATCATCGGTTTTGCGCTGTTAAGTCTGTCGGCATTAACCAGTTTGAATATCTCGGGTAGTAAATCAAACGCCACAACGCCTAAAATTACACCGGCAGTTAAACCAAGGATGTAGTGCAAGCGTTTCTGATTTTTTATAGCCGTGATTCCACCAAACATAGTCGAGCAGAATGTTCCGAAAGACAGCAGTATAGGCGCCATGACAGTAGCTTAATAAATTCGAGGCTAATTCTGCAAATCAGTCGCAATTAATTCTATATTTGCAATTTAAAAACAAAAAAAGCCGGATATTATGACAATTACCGGCTTAGACTAGAATTTGGCGCGCCTGATATCAAAACGCATTGGTTCTATTGTGTGGGAATTTTAAGTTTCGTAATTTGTTTTTGCAAATTAGTCAACTGAACATTTAGTTCTGTTACCTGTTTATTGAGAGAACTAACTCGGCCATGCTGCCAGGTATATACGCAAACAGTAACAGCTATGAGTATTATCAAAGCCAAACAACCATATATATATTTGTTGGCATGACGTTTCTTGGGCTGCGGCTTTGCTATTTGCACAGGAGTAGAAGCTGGGGCAGCGCTAGGTTGGGGAGGCTGATTTTGGAGAGGCATCATATGCAGCTGGTTGTCCATACTAGTTTAAGGATAAGCGAAGATTTAAAACATTACAATAAGCGAACCACCCGGCTAGAGCGGTGGCGGCTAGTGCTTTACGCCTTTTTTCAGGAAGTCCAGGATTTCGGTTTGAGCTTTCAATTCTGTCATTTGTTCGTCCTGCAAATTGGCTAAATATGTCAGCGTCATGTGATCGGCATCTGTTTTAGCGTCTGATGATTTTTGGGCAACATTTTGGGCAACCATAATGGCCGGCAGCAAGACTAGCTGAATCCAGTTTGAGCTTACCCAGTTAATAATTGGGACCAGGTTATGGGTGTCAATGGCTGACTTGAAAGACAAAAAAGCAATAACATTAAACAGATAAAAACAGTACATTGAACCGACGTGTGTCCCGATCCAAACTGCAAACTTCTGATTAAAGTTATTAAACTTGCCGTCTTCTTTTTTAATAAATTCCTTGGGATGAATAACGTGTTTGTTGGGTCGTGGTTTTTCCATAGGCTTATCATAGCAAAAGATAACTTAGGAATCGAAATAATTACTCTTTAGAATACTCAGACAATTAAAAACCCCGTAGATTCTACGGGGGTAAAAGTACTTATGGTGACCCCTGCGGGATTTGAACCCGCGATTTTCGGGATGAAAACCCGATGTCCTGGACCGCTAGACGAAGGGGCCATTATTTTTAGCTGCCTACAAACCAATTTAACTCTTTTTATTGATGTGGACAAACTCGAGTAATCCTACCATAACAGAGACATAAAGAAAATCCCCTCAGCCGAAGCTTTGGGGATTTCCTTATGGTTTGTTTTGAGCGGTCAGTCAGTGTTTGTTAACTTGGAGCTCGGCACGTTTTATGTGCTTTCGCTACCGCGCCTTGACAGCTATATGTTATTTAATGCTGCCGCGGGCAAAGCGGGCGAAAAGACGACGACCGAACAAACGGTGTCCTACTGCACCAGCGACTGTAGTCGCACCAAATATTCCTAATACATCACCCGGGCCAGTATTGACTAACTGGGTCGGAGCTGCAGGAGCAGCAGGTGTGGCTGGAGGAGTAGTTGGAGGAGTAGTTGGAGGAGTAACTGTAGGAGCGACAAAGCTTGCTGTTTGAGCACAACTTGGGCTGGACACAGTTACGATCTTACCGTTAACAAAGAACGCGACAGTAGCCGTAATGTTGTACGTACCATACTGAGCGTAGGTGTAGTTAACGCTGGTATTAGTAGTTGTTAGCGGTGTGCTTCCGTCACCAAAGTTATAGGTAACGTTTTTGAAGGCAGCACCGTATTGGGCAGTATATTGGACATTGGCATCAATCTGCTTGGTGGCAGGTTTCGTAACGTTTAACAAGTTACAGGTGTAAACCGGCTGAGGTGTAACCGGAGGAGCAGTAAAGCTTACTGTCTTAGCACAGCTTGGGCTTGTTGCAGATACGGTAGAACCGTTGACTATAAAGCCGACAGTAGCTGTAATATTGTACTTGCCGTACTGAGCGTAGGTGTAGTTAGCGGTGGTGCTGGTAGTTGTCAAAGGTGTGCTTCCGTCACCAAAGTTATAGGTAACATTTTTGAAGGCAGCGCCGTTTTGAGCAGTGTATTGAACAGCAGCATCAACCTGCTTGGTAGCAGGTTCAGTAACGCTTAACAAGTTACAGGTGTAAACCGGTTGAGGAACTGGAGCAGGTACAGGACAACTTACTTTTGTTTCAAACTGGATGAATTCAGATACAGACGGGCCTAACGTACCAATGTTGACGCCACCCTGAGTAATACCGTCAGGCAGGTTTTCTATCAAACCATTGTTAACATTGAGCAGCTGAGTCGTGCCGTTCAAGTAGCTGACATTTTGTGCAGACGACAAATTAACAGTCGCTGAAAAAGAAGTGCTAGCAGGATCGGCATTTTCTGAACTGGCAGTCATGGTTGAAGTGTTGCTGTTGGCGACCGTACTTGGCAGGGCCGCAACAACGTTCACGTTGTATAACGAAGATGGACCAGTGTTATAAAGCAATGCTTTATATTCCAGTACATCACAAGAATTAGCGCTAGCCGGATTGGCATACACTGAATTTTGGGTTAAATCTTTAATCTTATAGTTGACGTTGCCGCCAGCAATCTGACCTTCGCTGACAGCGAAAGCCTGGCTGGTGCAAAGCACCAGAAGAGAAGCAGCTACAGCGATAGCTGAAGTTACTTTGAAAAATCGTTTCATTATAAATCTCCTTTCAAAAAGAGTAATGAATTAGTTAATATTTACGCAAACTAGATAGTTACTGAACTTCATAAAATAAATTGACTGCCGGTATTTCTGTGAAACTCTCGCTAACGCGAGGGGATAATCTCTGAAACTCGCAAAAGGCGAGGAGAAAATCTTATGTTCTTGCGCTAAACGCAAGTAGAAAACCGGCAGTCGATGGAGTGCCCGCAAATCGCAAAAACTCGCGACAATACGGACACTCCCGACTACTCCTTCTCTAGAAGGCTGGCTCAGGCAGGATCACCCAAGGATATTGCTGGGAGTCCTGCAGGTGGGTGGTTGTGTCCCACACCGTCACCTTGATGGCAACTAGTTCCGACGCTGCGGCGAAGATCGGGGCAGTGTAGACGGTGCAGTACCGCTGCGGTGAAGCAGGGTCTGGCTGGAACGTAGCCGAAGTTGATCCAGGATCGCCTCCGGGCACGTTAGTGCTGGCACTAAAGTCAACCAGTAAAGGATCACCGGTTGGCCCAGTTGCATCAGCACACACCTGAACTTGCTGCCCCTCGTAGGGTGCCTCAAACGCCGGTGGCGTTTCCTCAAACACTACTGTTGGCGGCTTCGGCTGTGCTGGTGGCATAGTCGTAGTCGTTGTCACCGGAGGTGGTGGCAAGGTAGTAGTGGTCGTCGTCGACGCTGGCGGTGTAGCAGCCTCTTGATCCTTATAAACAAACAGGAAAGGCTGCTTCGTCAAACGCACCGTCTGAACGTCCGGGGACAGAGTGACCCACTTCCCGTTGCCGAGAGTTGAGAGCTCTTGCACTCGAACGGTCGAACCGACCGGGTACTTGCCCAGCAGCTGGTTTGCCTGCTGATAGAGTACGACGTGCTCGCTCCCACCTGCGGTCACTTGGAACCTGAACGTACCTGTCGGGGTCGGAAAGACCTGACCGGTAGCCGATTCGGCGACCTTGGTGATTGTAACTGGAACGAGCGGTGTCGGCGCTGGTGTCATATTGATTAGCGCGATATTCGCACACACCACGGGTACGAGCAGATGTACGACCACATTGCCGACACGGATGTTCTCGCAGAACGCGGGAGACCCATGATTCTTGAACCTGGGGTCCGAGAATATGACATAGTGATCGACGGCAACGCCGTTGGCGCCGTAGGTCATCGCTTGAAATACATCCCCGTATATCAGGGAGCACGAAACGAATTCACCTTGGCGGGCACCTGCAGTGACTGCTTCACGCTGAGCGACACTCAGACCATCAGTTGCCAAAGCCGATTGCCCGACCGGTGAGGTCAGAGCAAAGACATAGGCGTCTCTCAGGCTGAAATGTTGTTGCGCAGCGATTGCACTGAGACCACCAGGGAAGAGAGGGTCTCCTCCTAAGTGCGTCCAACTAGCAGTCGGTTGCTGGGCCGATACAGCAGTAGTACTCGTGAGAGCAAAACCGCCGCCAGTAGCCAGCAAACCAACAACCACCCAGAAGGTGGCCAGGCTTTTTGCAAACCGTTTCCTTATTCGAGGTATAACAGTTGCGACCATGTTAGTCACCCCTTTCATGGGTGATTGATGTGACTTAAGTCAGTCGTGGCCACGACTGACGAAAGCTGTCCTGTTGGGGACAGTGGGTAAAGCGCTAAAACGATAATTAAAAAATTTATCGCTTCGGTGCTTTACCCAAAAAATTCAATCGTAAGTCGGGTCGAAAAAAAATAGTAGTCGATTATGGAACAAATCTCACGAACTATGAAAGCTCAAGTGAGTATTAAAGTCCCGTAACTATCTAGCTTGCTCCAAGTATTTACAGTTATATGACCGCTCATATTTGGTTTACAAACTTAACAAGAACAAATTGTTAAGGATTCACCCCACCACTCAAGCTGACAGAGGTAAGATTTATCATTACACCCTGTTTGAGGATTCCACCCCATCGCCTGAAGCGAGGATGTTGTTAATATACCATGGTAGTGCTTTTTTGTCAATGATTAACATAACAATTATACCAGCATAGCAAATGATCTGTTTTACCCCTGTTATACCAGTCAACATCGGGATAAAAGCCCTCTAGTAGAAAGATTTTGCACCCCTATGTTCAGTGTTAATAGCCATAACACCTCTAATAGAAAACCCCCAAGATGTTTACTTGGGGGTTCACTACAAAAGTATTTTTATTGAGCGATCAGTCGTTAGCTCATTCTGTAGTAGACTTTACCATAATTTTGATCAATTTACCACCTGTTATCCACAGCTTATTGGGGTCCGGGTCAAGTGATCTATGTTCAGATAGCAGCCGGTAATATTCTGCTCTTGATTGCCTAAATTCTAGAACCAAACGCAACCTGCGCTAAGTCTAGCTGACGATCCGGGTATTGTTCAAGCCAATCGTAAACTTCCTGCGGCGTATGCCAGTGTAATCTTCTTCTAGGTTTGTTGTTAAGCTCCCAGGCTATGTTA
>DATKGL010000014.1:0-5223 GCA_035510795.1 Patescibacteria group bacterium | reverse complement strand
AACACACGACCCGTTGAAGAAACCAGCCGGTAGCCGCTGCCATCAGGAGCTGCTTCTATCCCGACTATGGGCTTACTAAGTTTCTTTCCTTCTAAAGAACCATCATCTGGCGCATTAAAAGCAAAAACATCACCATTTGCGCTTGCCAACCAATAGCCACCGGTTTTTTCATCCACCGACATGCTGACTAATCCTCCATAAATTCCACCATTTGCCACTTCTCCGTATAGATAAACGTCGCCAAAGGAGTGGACGTATCCATCTTGATATAATTGATAATACCCCTTTCCATTTGACGAGGTGGTCAAACCGACAACTCCCGTAGAGGTACCCCTTGGCATAGAACCGTAGTTCTTAGCATTGCCAAATGCATAATCGATGCCAGTAGATGTATCCACCCAGTATCCGTTGTGATTAGTCGTAGCAGCTATAGCCACAACACTTTCCCCTAGTTTAACACTGTTCCTACCGCCGGCTCGCTTGTTAGGATTAAGCTGCTCAGCATCACCCTCGAACTTAGCGTCGCCAAAGTTTTCAACTACACCATTATTTTCCACGAGCCAATAACCTTTACCGTCGGGAGTCGGTGCCATTCCGACAAATGCCGGTTTTGGACAATCATCGGCATTGACCCGAACATAAACTATCGGGTCACGATAGCCTTCATCAGCGCCGCCTTCAGTACTGCCACTGATTGGTGGAATATTAGTAGTTTGGCCGGACCGAAATCTAACAACTTCACCAGTCTCTCGACAGCCTTTTTCTACTAACCAGTCGACAGAGTCACCACCAGGATCTACATTTATTTGAATCATGCCATCATCTTGAAAATAAGGTGAATTGGGGTACTGATAAACTAAGGTGTCGGTTAATCCGTGCGCACCAGGCAAATTAGCTGATCCTTCTATTCCAGATGTCTGGGGTTGTGCGCTGGCAGAATCAAACTGACCAGCTTCTACACCGACAAGAGCTGCTCCCGCCATTCCAAGAGTGGCTAGTCTGTGCCAGATCCTGGTTCTGATATCCGGCCTGTCTACTACTGCGGCTTCCTCGACCGCCATTGGCTGCTCAAACATTTGATCCGGCAATTGTTCTGCCATAAAACCGTCCTCTTTGCTGCTACAAAAAGCAGCTGCGTTAAATAACTAATATTCCCATAGCTCAGGCTACGTAATTCAAATCATATACCATGCAAATATTTAAATGCAACGTTAAGCATTTCACTTCTTAGAAGTATTCTACTTATCAGCGGATTGTTTAATTAAGCTTGGTCTGTTTCTGTGGTGGCTTAGTCCAGCTGCCGAGCTATTTGTTTAGACATGAGATTGGCGGGAATAATCGTTAAAATCAGCAAGATGGCTGTGCCAAAAAAAGTCATTTCAACAGCATGCCCGGCAGTTTGCAGGACAGAAGTCTGCGGGATGCCGATAAATAACATGCCAATAACGTTATTGTCGGTATCTTTCAGTGGCTAGTAGACTGCTAAAAATTGCAGATTTAAAATACTATCACTGCCCTTGTAGTCTCTGCCCTCCTTGAGTACCGTATTTTGAATCGAAGAATTTGTCTCCGCAACACCAATCATCCGAGTTACGCCTTCAGGTGCCGTGAAAGTGGTGGCTGAGACCTTATTCCCCGCATACATCGCACTATCGAGAATAGTCGATTGCCTTATTCCGTCAACAAAAGCACTATCGATCATATATATTTCGTATAACTAGTCACAGAGAGCTGAGTCGTGTCTAAGCCACCTAGATGCATATTGTTGGTCGTGGTAAATGTTTAAGCCAAATAGGCCGGATGTATTTTCAGATATAGCCCATTTGCCCCGAAACAAAAAACGCGATGAAGCCGGTCGCCAGAGCCAGCCAGTAGGTCAACAAACGATACAACAGAACAATTACAAGAGCATCACCGCTCGATACATGATAAGCCACCAAGCCACCAAGTAAACCGGCCTCTGCCCCGCCCAGACCGCCTGGCGTCGGCACCAAAGTTCCGCCGGCAATGCCAAAAGTTAAAATCAATATTACTTGGGGAAACGGAACATTGACCCCGACTGATTCAATACTGGCATGAAGTGTCAGAGCATAGAGAAGAGTCATACTGATCGCACATAGTAGCGCAGCTATTAACCTTGTTGGGTGATGACGATAGCTCTTAAGATTACCAACAATGCTGGCGATAAATGAAAATAGAACTCGTCTGGCTTTTTTTAGCCACACGACAATAATCCCGCCAATAATTGCTGCTGCGGTAAGTAAGATAATTATCAATTCGTTGCTCGTTATATGAAAATGCATGTTCGAAAACGGATTAATTATATTTCGAGAAAAGCTAAAAACGGTCACCAGAATAATAATGTGCCCAATGATGCCGGTCATATTATTGGCGGCCACCACAACCGCAGCTTGGGTTTTGTTGTGCCCATTATTTCTTAAGTAATTGTAGCTGGTCCCAATTGCGCCAGCCCCGGCCGGCAACAACTTATTCGCAAAATTAGAGGCAACTTGGATCAGGACGGTCTTTTGATAATTCAAACGCTTCTTGCTCAGAAAACAATAGACTGCTCCCGCAGCAAAATAAGTTAGCCAACTAGCCAACAATGCTAAGCCGAGCCAATAAAGATTGACGTGCTTTAGTAAAGCCAGACTACTGTGGAATTTTTTTACTTGCGGCAGCAATACATATAGAAAGAGTAAAAAGATTAATAATCCCAGTCCTCTCTTTGCACTTAAGTTGGTTTTAGCGTGAGCTTTTTGATTAGCCATTAGTCTTCATTATAATAACCCTCTTATGGTTATGACACTGGCTCTAATTTATTAAACCGGTCGGTGAATATGGTTCATTAAGCCATTACCGAAATATCATTAACGGTTTTAATAGCTTCCTCCGTTCACTTCTTGTGATGGCTCGGAATACAACAAGTTATGAAGCGTGACGAGCAAATTCTTGTAGATTTCGGGCTATTTGACCAATCGCTGATAAGGGATTTTGATGTGAGGCAGCAGGTTCAACCCCAGTCCCAAGCGGGAACGAGTCAGATACGGCTTCAAGTTGGTCATTTTGAGTATCAAATTCAGGGTGAGCCTTTTTTACGGCCCGAAGATATTGTCCGGCATTTTGAACCCAGTTACCGGCGTTTGAAACGACGGCAATGTGAGCTGAGCTGTTAACTAAATCGTACGACTTGATAGCTACCCGACTCATAACCTCATCTCCGACACCGGTTTCCACTCGCAACAACTCAGCTCTGATACCAAGCTCTCCGAGTTTAGGCGCTATAACAGTCGACATATAATCGGCTTCAGTCATTCCTTCTTCCACATCAGGTCCTTCTACTGGGCTCATTATTCTGTTGCCTGCTGCTAGCAAAACACCGCCAACTCGCCTCAATGGGATCAATTCAGCTAATCGGTTTGCGCGACGCGCCATCCAATTGCGCACACCGCCTGTGATAATCGCTAGATCGATATCGCCATCCGCTTGCTCTGCTGTAGTAAATATGCGTTCGACTGGGAGCAACAAACCTGAGCGTTCAGCCCAGTCGCGGGCGGTTGTAACTGCTTCAGGTCCCAGCACTGACTGGGCGACGGCAATATTCTTTTGGAGTTCTTTATTCCGACCAACTTCACTAATCAGGCCACCTAGGTTATCGACATCTGGTCTAGGAGTGAGATCATAGTTAAAAGCTGCAGCCATTTCTTGACCCACACCGCTTGGATGTTCATCATTCACTCCAATTTGATAAATGTTATCTAACCCATGGCCGACGGGGCTAAAGTTCTCAAAGGTTAATCTTTCGCTCATAAATTAAGCATCCTCTCACTTCAGAATCAATTAAGACATTTTACATAAAATTGTGTTATTTGTCAATAGTGCTCTGACAGTCTTATAGATAACAGGTAAAGTGTCAAGAGTTTAATGTGAATTTTATATTCACATATATTGTATTTCGTGCTATACTGGCTGAATGGAAACAACTAAATTACTAGCAACTGGCTTAACCAAAAACCAAGCTGAGGCATATGCTCTGCTAGTCGAGCAAGGCGAAATCAGTCCCCCTTTAGCAGCAGCAGTATTACATTTATCTCGTACTAATACGTATAAGTTATTCGATAAATTGGTTGAGCTCGGACTGGCGTTTAAAAAATCTGGCAATAAATCAATCTATCAGCTCAGTAACCCTATTGCTCTGACCGCTCTAGCTGCTAAGGTCCGGGAGGAAGCAACGGTTAAAGAAGAAGCTATTAATAATATCATGAAAACACTGCTTGCCAAATATTACAAACATACTGAGCAGCCCAGCATAGCAGTTGTTAGCGGCAAGCATGATGTTGCTGATGTATTTCGAAACCAAATTAATTTGAATGAAGACATTTACTTTATCCGTACGCCGGCCGACATCCCGCTAATGGGGTTCGAGACCATGCATGAAATCCGCATTAGCCCGAGCAGGCTTGGTTCGAACAGATATGGTATTTTACCTGACGAAGGTAAGGGGCCAATTAATTATAAAAGCCACGAGCGGAGTAATTTAACAACCACTTGGATGAAATACGAGGATTACAATTCACCTGTCGAGTGGAGCGTGACTGAGTCTTCGCTGTTAATAATACTATACGGAGTGGAACCTCATGCCATTACCATCACTAACCCGGTTGTTGCAGGCGCGTTTTTACAATTGTGGCATCTCCTAGATAATTGTTTGAAAGCCATGCCATACTACAAATCATTGCCGCACAAATAAAGTTATCGAATTAAGTTCGAATGGTTGTTGTACTGCCACCTTTATATATTCGTTCCGCGCTAATTTACGAAAACTGAAATTTTATTTTTTATCATAGAATTGAGAATTGCTCACTACTGAATATAAGCTGCAGACCTTAACATAATTGCAGTTGAATTAGTTATCATCGTCGATAACTAATTCAACTGCAATTAACGGATGTAATGATTTCTATTAATTGCTCTTTTTATATATATAATATATAGAGTCAGAAAGTATAAGGCGGACTATTGTTTAATTAATCCTATGGTCAACTTGTCAGCTTAACATCATGTTTGTTAATAGACGCATTACTTAGAACGCCGGTATTCTAACTTTTTCTTCTATTCTTCTCTATTATTCTTTCTTTCCTTTCTCCTCTATTTATATATATTATATATAGAAGAGAAGATGAGGATCGGTAGTATAAGTATGGTAAGTAAAAACAGTAATAT
>DATKGL010000013.1:0-13085 GCA_035510795.1 Patescibacteria group bacterium | reverse complement strand
GATAGATCGACACACCAACAGAGGAGACCAGACGCTAGAACAGTGGGATATGAGTGCTAGCTCAACCCAGACTTCGTTACGCAGGATCTCCTCTTTTTAGTGTAAACTTTCGCCTACACACATCTAAGATACAAACTTCGTGTACTAAGCTGTACTAGAAAAATAGTTGACGTCTCGGTATAACTTTTGTTATACTTAGTTATATGAAAACAGCAGTTTCTATTCCAGATAACGTATACACTTCGGCTGAAAAACTTGCTAGCCGTTTAGGCAAATCGCGCAGCCAGCTTTATGCTCAAGCCTTAAGTAATTATTTATCTAAGCACCAAAAAGAAGGCATAACAACAAAATTGAACGAGGTTTACCTTAATAATGACTCAAAAGTTGATCCATTACTTATAAGTCTGCAGGCCCATTCCCTATCAAAGGAAGATTGGTGAAACGTGGCCAGATCTGGTGGGCAGAATTACCAGAACCAAGTGCTTCAGAGCCAGGTTATAAACGACCAGTAATTATTGTCCAAGCGGATGAGTTCAATAAAAGTCGCATTAGTACAGTGATAGTGGTAGCAATAACCTCTAACTTGAGGGTCGCCGATGCCCCTGGTAATTTACACCTTCCAAAATCGAATACTGGGTTAGTAAAAGATTCAGTTGCCAATGTGTCTCAAATACTTACTCTCGATAAGGGTTTCTTAACGGAACAAATCGGACAGCTTGATAAAGTAACTGCTCAGCAGCTGGATGAAGGCTTACAACTAGTTCTATCTTTATAGAATGGTGAGGTTCTAATCCGGCACGGTAGTTACTGTGCTAGACTTAGCAGAGATGATACTTCGAACGTTTCGTGCCACCGCAGCAGTTCGCTCTTGAGGCGGTTCCAAGCGGAAACAGGAAGGTGTACCATAATGCTTATGTTAATTCGAAGATTTTATGATCTACTCTTTGGGTAACTCTACTGGTGGATTTGTTGGGTTAATAATAGTTGGTTGTATCGGCTGTGGTAGGTTAATTGAAACGGGGTCCGTAGGTATTGGATTAATAACTGGCGTGCTAGGAGTTACTGGTATTAGTTGCTCCTTAGGATAGCTAATAGGCGTCGGTTCGACCAGGGGGCTTGAAACAAATATTTCAGGAGACGAGTGGAAAGCAGGGTCATTGGATAGTGATGTTAGTCTCTTTCTCCGTGGTAATAACCTCTCAAAGAAAAATATACCAAAGATAATTAGAATGATCGGAATACCAATACCGGCAGTGTAAGCTGCGGCTAAGCCTATGCTTAATGGTTTTGACTTATTGGATGTCTTTAGGTCAATAGTTGTTACTATGGGCTTAGACGGTTTGGTTAGCTTAGTAGTGCTTGTTGGGGTTGGTGTGGTAACTGGAGCTGGGGTAACGGTTGGTGTGGAAGTGGGGGTTGGGGTTGGTGTGGTAACTGGAGCTGGGGTAACGGTTGGTGTGGGAGTGGGGGTTGGCGTGGGAGTAGTAACTTTTTTGGTTGGGACAGGAGTTGTGACAGGCGCGGGGGTTGGCGTGGGAGTAGTAACTTTTTTGGTTGGGACAGGAGTTGTGACAGGCGCGGGGCTTACTACGGGGGGAAATTGACCACCAATTATCGTTTCTATTCCACCAGATATATCCTGTGTTGCAAAATCGGCAGCACAAGCTGATCCACTTGGCCCGTCGTTAATGTGGCTTGTCGGCGATATTGTTCCGTTGTTGGCGGTTAGGTTTAAAAATTCTACTTCGGATTCTTGCATATCGCTGCAACTCGCCGTTGGGCCACTGTATCTTTCGTGAAAAGTATTGGATATATCATAAAGATTGCCCCGAGTACTTGGTACTACAATATTACCAATTAGCGATGAGGTATGAGTTGTCGTATCGGTTATTGTCCCCGTCCATGTATTGCTCCCAGCTGATTGACTGGACAAAGAAATATTTAGGTCGTATGTGTTATTGACCACCCATGGATAAGTAATTCTTGATGTGTAGAAAACACCACCTTCATTACCTGATGAATTATAGCCAGGACCGCTTGAAGAGGTAGCCCCCCAGATTGAGAATATTGCAATTTTTCCCGTTGGTGCCGATCCTTCGGTTTGGAGCCCTAAATATCCACCCGTTGCAGGATAATCACCCGAGAACCAATAATAGGCTGAGAAATAGTACCCGTCTGGTGACCCATCTGCTATGGGAATAATGTCTGTATCCATCGATGTATACCCCGCTGGGTTAGATGGCCAATACCAATACGTATCGTCGAAATGCGTTGGATTGGTTATGGGATCAGCTAAGACAGTTTTAGCAAATGTAAAAAGAGTAGCTGCCAAGACCAAGATCAGTATTGATTTTTTCATTTTTATTGTCCCTACGATCATTATATAACATCTATTGTGCAAGCAGTATCGTTCTAACCTCGACAATGATGCCGTACCATAATTATATTGACCTCGATATTTTGAGACCTTTTTAATTGATTTTGATATGCTTAAGTAAGTCATGTTTGAGCCTCATAAAATCGGCAGTAAATTATCTGACATCATTCTCGGAGGACAGGACGGCCTAGTTAGCATATTGGGCCTGTTGCTGGGACTAGCTGCTGCCACACGATCTTCAAGAATTATTATCGCCGGCGGATTGGCGACTATATTTGCTGAAACACTATCGATGTCAGCTGTCGCTTATACCTCGAAAATGGCTTCCAAGGATCATTACGCTGCTGAAAGAAAACGCGAAATTAAAGAGGTTCAAGATACGCCGGAATCAGAACGGCAAGAAATTACAGATATATATGCCGCTAAAGGGTTTACCGGAAAACTGCTTGAGGATATCGTCAATCACATCACATCGGATAAAGAACTATGGATTGATACCATGATGAAAGAAGAATTGAACTTGTTGCCGGTAGTAAAACACGATGTCTATATCTACAGCGCGGTTGTTGGAGTGTCGACTTTTAGCGGCGCCATGTTGCCGCTTATCCCATTTTTCTTTTTGCATGTTCATCCGGCATTGGTAGCTGCACTGATTCTTTCGATCGTTGTCCTAGCCGCCATTGGCGCCTACAAAGCACGTATGACCATGGGCAAACCGGTCAAGAGTGCTCTTGAAATGGTCATTATTGGAATGGGCGCAGCAGTTGCCGGATATTTGATCGGGCTATTGTTTAAAGCTTAGCTATTGCTCGGTGCAGGCACGTGGGTCCCAGGCAGAAAGAGCTTGGGTGGCAGAAGATGCCGGCGAAAGTCCGGTCGTTGCCATTGTCGTAACTGTAGTGCTGGATGGTGTCGGTGAGCTGGCTGTTGATGATGAGCTGGCGGTAGGTGGAGTATTGACTGTTAAGCCATTTCCGGTAAGGATCGTTACATCTGAGCCGGCCGTAACCAGGTTTGAATTTTCCGACAGTATGACGGAACCGGTCATTTGACGGGCAACAGCTTCGGCATCGGCTTCAGTGCTCGGACTTGCATAGTTCACGACTGTTTCGTTTGCTTTATAACTCAGCGGCGAGGCTGCCCCGGGCTCACCAAGGACATTAAAACCGAGGTCTGAGAGAGATGACATGACCTGGCTGGCTTCGCCTGAAGTGCCGCTACCGTCAATGACATTAACCGAAACTGACGAAGGAGTAGGCAGGGATTTGCCCGTCATGGTGTCGTCGGTATTTTTTACCCCTAGAAATTCATTAATCACGTGCTGGTCAGAGGCTTCTGTCGGGAAAACAACGTCGCCATAATCAACGCCGTTATATATATAGTCTCCGAAGTCCGGGGTTGATATTGGGAGAGTATATTGCGGAACATTATTTATGCTGACGGCATGCAGGTCTTCCATAAGCTGCAGCATGGACGAAGTTGAAAGGCCAGAGTCAACCTGCACCTGAGGAGCAATAGCATCAACCAACTTTTGGTCGGTAATCGGGTTGCCCAGACCTTTGGCGTCAACAGTACTCGCTAAAACCCGTAAGAACTCGTGCGTTCGGGCAATTCTGGCAATATCACTTACTGCTTCCTGAGGCCAAAGATATACATCCGAGGTCTTTATATCCGGCGGATCGTATTGCAAGTGACGAGCCCGCACAACCTGGAGAGCTTCGACACCGTTGAGCAGCTGGCACCCCGGCGTCTTTATATCCAGATAAGACTCGGAGTCATATACGGGCATCGGAAAATTCATTTTTATTCCGCCGACGGCATTAACAATATTCACGAAACCATCAAAACCGACTTCGGCATAATGCTGGATAGGTATGGCAAAATCCTGCTGGATGGCATTGACGAGTTGAGTCGGCCCTTCATAGAGTGCGGCGTCTATTTTAAATGCTTGATCGCCAGAACGGGCATTAGGCACAAAAGTATCACGAGGAATGGACAGCAAAGATACCGTATGAGTGCTGGGCACAACATGAACAATAAATATGATATCGCTGTTTACGCCGGTTACGCCCTGCGAGCAAAAACCCCACTGTGCATTTTGAACTTTCAGATTACAGCGGTTCGTCGAACCGGCAACTAAAATGTTTTCCGCCCCACCGACAGATGTCGTCAGGTTCCCCACCGCTAAATGGTTCAATTTATGATCAAGTTGCCAAACATCCCAACCAGCAAAACCCACCGCAGCTATCAGCAAGATACAGATAGCAGTAACAATCTTCCTTTTCAAAGACCACTTTTTCGCCCTCCGCCAAAATTGCCAAAACCGTGATTTAGTTTTAGGCGCACCGGCTAATGGCTGGGGCGGTCGCGACGACGAGGAAGCGCCCGGGATTGTGGTATTAAGTAATGATTTGGGCTGGGGGACGGACAATTCCGGGTGACTGGCTGGTTGATTGTCTAATTGCTCAGGAGCAGCTGTAGAGGGGCTTGTGCGATCAGGCGGAGCAGTCTCTGGTCGGTGTCCTAGCCGGGGTTGAATAATACCATCGACGTAAGTCGGCCGAGATCGTTTTAGCGGTTGGCGGGAATTTTTTTTATCCATGCAAGTTTCATTATTTTAGCATAAGAGCAGCGATGTTTAACTGCTATCCACTTTATACTTAATTCGCTGGTCTTTAAACCACAAGAAATAATGAATCATAGGGTAGAATAGTAGTGTGCAGCACAACCAATACCCTACGAAAACGGCAAAGACCGCCATGACTAAGGCCGGCGTAGAAAAACAGACAACCGCAGAATTATTTAATGTACTGGGGAGTTCAGTCGAGGGGCTGACAGACCATGAAGCCCAAAACCGGCTTGGTATATACGGGTCTAATGTTCTGAAAGATGAATCGAAGAAAAGTCTGTTCAGATTGGTACTGAACCAGTTCAAAAGTTCACTAATCTACTTGCTTATATTGGCCAGTCTGTTGTCCTTTATATTAAACGACCTGAGTGACGGCTTCATTATTTTAGCAATCTTGATCATAAACACAGGGCTTGGTTTCTATCAGGAATATAGATCAGAGAATGCCGTGGCTAAGCTTCAAAAACTGGTCAGTAAAGAAGCATTGGTAAAGAGAGATGGGCGGGAAATACTGATCGGAGAACAGCTGCTAGTTCCGGGCGATATTGTCATATTAAAGGAAGGCGACATTGTTCCGGCCGATATTAAGTTAATCCATGTTGATGATTTGAGCGTCAACGAATCGCAGTTAACCGGAGAATCGGCACCAGTAACAAAAACTGATGATGGAATAAATTCTTTGACGTTTGCCGGGAGTACCGTCGAACGCGGCGAGGCTGAAGGCATCGTCTATGCAACCGGAAAAAATACCGAGATTGGTAAGATTGCCCATTTATCTTCTAGTACACAGCGAACTACGCAATATGAAAAATCTTTGTCAGCGTTTAGCTCTTTCTTGATTAGGGTGACGTTTTTGACGCTGGCATTGGTGTTTATTCTAAAGCTGATTATCACTCATGATGCATCCAATATCGGAGCGCTCGGTTTGTTTGTGGTGGCTCTGGCTATAACCGTCGTGCCCGAGGCTATGCCGGTAATTGTCACGGTAACGCTATCGACCGGAGCGATGAGGTTAGCCAAACAACACGTTATTGCTAAAACGCTGACTGCCGTTGAAGATCTGGGCAACATTACCCTGCTGTGCAGCGACAAAACGGGCACATTGACCGAGAACCGCCAAACCGTAAAAAATGTCATAGCCGACGATAAAGAGCTGTTCCAGAGATTGGCGATTGCTAGCCTCGAAACGCTAGACGAAAAACGCAAGAAATTCCAGACTTCATTCGATAAAGCATTCTTGGAATACGTACCGGCCGACATCCAGCAAGAGGCTCAAAGCTACAAACGGCTGGAAGAACTGCCTTTTGACCCGGACTCCCGCCGGCGCCGGGTGGTATTTACCGACGGCAAGAAAACTTTTCTGGTTGAAGTCGGTTCGGTTGAAACGCTGCTTACGATTACTGGCGAAGCGAAAAAAGAACAATTTCTTAAAATCATCCGGGCTGATGGCAAGAACGGACTCAGGCATCTGGGCATTGCCTATAAAGAAATTAACTATAGCAGCAACAGTGAATTTGACATATTAAAACATGAGCAAGATCTGAAGTTTGTCGGTTTCGTAGCGCTTGAAGACCCCCTGCGCCCGACCACCAAACACACCATTGCGCTGGCAGAAAAACTTGGTGTGGCTATTAAGATTCTCTCCGGCGACAGCAAAGAAGTCACTGAGTATGTCGCCCGTGAAGTCGGCTTGATGGGCGACAAACAAATTGTCTATACCGGCGAAGAACTGGATGGGATGTCCGACGAGGAATTCAGCCGGGTTGCCCAGGAGAACAATGTTTTTGCCCGGTTAAACCCTGAGCACAAATACCGCATCATTAAACTTCTTAAACAAAACAATGTGGTCGGTTACCAAGGGGACGGAATTAATGATGCTCCGGCATTAAAACTAGCTGATGTGGCAATTGCCGTGAACAGCGCCACCGACGTCGCCCAGGACAGTGCCGACATCCTACTGCTGAGAAATGATTTAAGTGTAATTATTAACGGCATCAGCTATGGCCGATCGATTTTTAGCAATATCAATAAATATATCCGCTTTACGATGGTCAGCAATTTTGGCAACTTCTTTGCCATTTCGGCACTCTACCTTATTTCCGGCGCCAACTTACCCCTATTGCCAATCCAGCTAGTGCTAACCAGCCTGCTGACCGATCTGCCCTGCATCACCATCGCCACCGATAATGTCAGCCCAGAAGAGCTAGTCCGACCCAGTAAGTTTAATGTTCATTCCTTGATGTTTATCTCAATGTTCCTGGGATCGATAACGGCTCTGTTTGAGATCATGTACTATGCCATTGTCAGGCATCAGCACACCGGTGTCTCGCAAACCGGGTTATATCTGTTCCTGACACTGGTTGCGTTAGTCGTCATTTTCACCATCCGCAACAAAGACCACTTCTGGCGGGCAGCAAAATTATCTAGGGCTATGACCTCCTCATTTGCCATTATCACGGTCATTTCTATTATCACTATATATATCGGCTTAACAAAAAGGTTGTTCTCGTTTACCGCCCTGCCAATAGGGATTCTTGCCGTAACCATTGTCATGGTTGTATTTTATGTATTTGTTCTGGACACGATTAAAACGTGGTTTTATAAATCCGGTATTGGCGGCGGTCTGTAGGTGCAGGCTACCTGGCAAAGGTTATATTGTCGATGTTGCCTCTGATGGTGAGCGCTTTGGGGATTATCAAGGTTACATATTAGCACAACCGGTCATTAGCTGTGCTTTGACAAATCCTGTTTGTAATTATCGAGGTAATAGGGATTCTACTCACGCCCTATAGCAAAATCTTGATCGGCGATAGTAGCAATAACCTCGGGTCTTTCCGGCTCTGCGGCAGTATTTCTTTCGCTATGGGCCTGAAGAATCGAACTGGCTTGGTTTGACAGCCCAGAAGCTGCCCCGACAATGATCATTCCGACACTTAATACCCGTGCGGCTGGATTAATGACTGGTTCAAATCCGTGCTGCAGCCCATAATGGAAACCTGCCTGATTAACCATATCTGTCAACAAATAGCCGATCACACCGCTTGGCACCAATACTCTCATTGCAAAAAATGAATACTGGTTGGGCGAGTGGCTAAAACCCTCTTTTAGTCTTCCCCATCTATTTGGACCGTAAAAGAAATCCTCGCCAAGCGGTTTTTCTCCGTAGGTGTTTCTGCTCATATTCTGAAATCAATTAATTACATTACATCTTAGTATATTCTTAACTATCAGATTATTGAATTTTTGACGAATATATTAATAAGCTCTGTTCAGTGGCTGGCAATTAGCTCAGCTGCCACCTTACGCAATAATCAAGATTACCAACATTGAGAAATATGAGTGCTATAAGTTGATTCGACTTGCCGCCGACCAAGCTAATGGCCGTAACTCTGATCTCCGTAGCCTCGTGCTTCGTTGCTGCTCGAACTAGACTTGGTAAGCATACCGATAATAGTCGAGAATCCGAATAACGAGGTAACCGCTAAAGCCATTGTGGTTAAAAACTGCCTTCGTGTTACATTCTTTTGCAATAGCTCGTCAAGTTTTGCCATTTTATTTAAATATCTATTTATTTCACTATTTCACTATCAAGCTTATGCCATTAAGCGTTAATCTGTCAAACTTGCCCAGCAATAACTAGTAACTAGCCCAGCGCTCAGTTCGACAAGGCAGTATAAGTAACCTGTGTCGAATAGGAACCGCTGGTAACGGTTGTATCGGCGCAAACTCCATACCAGACTTTCGTGTTTACTGCCGGATCAGCAACTGTCGAAGTGCTGGCAATAGTATCCGCAGCGCCGCTACTCGGTTGAACGGCGGCAAAAGTTGTACTACTCAGAGATGTGTTATTTTGGCTGGTCGTTGGGCCGTTGCCAAAATTGCCGAGCGAATCAACACGATAGCCCCAGGTATCCGCAGTCAGCGCGATTGGGCTGTCAAATGTACCGCTGGTGGCACTGATTGACGCGCTGCCGTTGACCAGCGATGTATCAGTATTACCGTCGCTCAACGTCAGAATATAACCGTTGGCGTCATCAGTCAGAACCGAAACAGTGTCACTGTTGATTGTGCAGCTTGCGGCGGGAGTCGGAGTGACATTTAAGGAAATCGGCCCGGAACTGCCGATGGTGATGCTGCAAGTATCGCCATAGGTGCAGGAGCCATAGCTACTGCTGCTATAAGCACCGCTCGAGTAATAAGCAGCTACCAGGGGATTGATCGAAACAAACAAAAGACCGGCAATCGCCAGCAGCAAGCTTAGCAGTCGGATTTTTCTCATTTACTTAGATCGTTTAGTTCTCGGCTTTTTCAATCTACGTATAAGCCGATAAAACAAACGGGCAACAATTATCAGGACTATGACCGTAATAATAGCTAGCAGATAAACTCTGACGGTGCGCGACATTACCAGTACCCATTTTGTCGATAAATTATGCGTGTGATTCAAAAAATTCACACTACCGTTAACTTTAAAAATCCCCAGGCTAGGAGCTTTGTCCCAAGGTATCTTTATCTGGCGAATGGTCTGCGGTAACACTTCTTTAATTGTGTTCAGGCTGTATTTAGTCTGCCCGAATACATCATCTATCTTAAGAGAGATAGTTGCCGGAAAATTTAACGCTCCGCTGTCTTCCAGCCGAATCGTTGAAGTTAGCGGCGGCTCTTGAAACATGCTTGTCTGCCAAGTAAGTAATTTCCCGCCTTGAGTAACGGGTCCAGCTACCTGGATGTAGAAAATTTCCCCTACGCGCTCGTTTAGGGTGATGGCAGTCGGTGTTTTAGGATATTGGGTTTGAGCAAAAGCGACCGCGAAGTACGCTCCCGGTAAAGTGGTTTTTGGAACAGTAATTGAATAATTTACCTGCGTTGATTGACCCGGGATAATACTAGCCGAGCTAATTGAAAACTTTAACCAGCTGGCAGGATTTGCGGCATGAGGCACGAGCGTAAAATCCGGCGTGTAGTCTTCGCCACTGACATGATAAGGCGAACTATAGATCTGATAATTATATCCTGTGTTGCCTTGATCAATGACCGAGAATGAGCCATTGTAAACTGCCCCCGGGTTAATGACAGGAGTATTTGATGTCGGACTAAGAGTAATATCCTGCGGAGCAGCATAGGCTATGCCACCTACAAGAAAGAAGCTCAAAAACAGCAATACAATACCACCGAAAATTTTTGGGCGGTAACTGTGTTTCATTCTAGTTTATACTTAACCTCTTATTTACTAACTTGTAGTTACTGTATACGTTACGCTGTTGGTATAGGTCCCTGAAGGTTGGGTGGTATTGGCGGCAACTCCGTACCAAACCGTAGTCGTGGCGTTTGTGGCCGTACCGGCAGCGGTAACTAGTGTGTCGGGAGAAGCAGTCGCCGGTACAGCGGCAAACTTAATGGTGCCGCTGATGGCCGCGCTGCTTTGACCCGTAGTCGGTCCAGTTCCAAAACCGCCCAAACTGTCAACCCTATAGCCCCAAGTATTGACTGCCATGACTACCGGCGTAGTCTTATTCCCCGATGAAGCCGGGATATTGTTAGAACCAGACACCAGTGTCGAAGAGGCGGAGGTTTCTGCCAGCTGCAAAGTATAGCCAGCAGAGTCATTGGTGCTGATAGTAACCGTATCGCTGGCAATTGTTTGGGCGCCGGAAGCTGTCGGGACAATGTTATCATTTACCGTAACGTCAGTGGTAAAGAGGCTTACGACCGGGCTTATGACAGAACTAATGGAAGTGCTAGCCGTGCTGGCGGAGACAACAGCCGTAGCACCGAATGACAAAAATAAAGTTACTACAACTACTGCAACAATCCTAAAATATCTGGACATCTGGACCCAACCTCCTACAAATTGATGTTTACGTTTTTTATCTTAACACGATTTTCGCAAAACCCAATGCTAAAGACGTGGATAACTTTTAGGTTTGTGAAAATTATTTTTTAATTAGCGGTGGCTGTGTAAGTTACGCTGTTGGTATAGGTTCCTGAGGGTATGGATGTATTAGCAGCGACTCCATACCAAACTGTGGTGGTGGCATTTGTGGCAGTGCCCGAAGTGGTGACCAGCGTATTCGGAGAACCACTTGCTGGCACAGCAGCGAATGTGATGGTTCCGCTAATAGCCGTGCTGCTAGCCGGCGAAGTCGGACCAGCGCCAAAGCCGCCGACACCATCAACCCTATAGCCCCAAGTGTTGTCTGCCATGGCTATCGGTGCAGCCTGGGTACCGGATGAAGCCGGAATAGTATTAGAATTGTATGTTAATGACGAGGATGCGGAGGTCTCGCCCAGCTGCAAAGCATAGCCGGCAGAATCGTTGGTGCTGATAGTAACTGTATCGCTGGCAATTGTTTGGGCGCCGGAAGCCGCCGGTAAGACATTATCATTGACCGTGACGTCGGTCGTAAACAAACTTATAACACCTGATAAAGTTGAGCTTATAGTAGTCGAAGTAGTATAAGCCGATGCTATCGTCGTCATGCTAAGTGATAGGAACAAAGATAGACCGACCAGAACAGCTAGCCGCAAATCACTTAACTTTATTATTCGGAGAACTATTTTTTTTAGCTGCGTCATTGTCTGTTTTTTAGTATACATCAGCTTTTAACCAATAGCTTATTGGTTGTAAAAATCTACAGCACCGCTAAGTTCCAGGCACAAATAATGGGTGCATGGCTAAGATGTTAAAGTCGGAGGTGTTGCCCGCTGATAAAGCTCATGTTATTGTTAAAATTGATCATGCTGCACTTCAGCATGGAATTATTATTAGGAGATGTAAATAATGCCGCCACCGCTGCGATTGCCAATAGTTGGTTCAGACATTAATGACTGGGGTAGTATTTTAAACTATTACCTCGAGCAAGCCCACGACCCGACGACCGGTCAGTTAGTTGTCTCGGCTACTAACCCCAATAACCCCGACGGTACTAACACCAACCTGGCCACTACTAACCAGCCCGGGCTGGTGCAACTAGCTGGCGATCTGGCCGGAACCGCTATTAGCCCGGCACTTGCTTCGGTAATTACCGCTGGCAGTGTCGGCTCGGATACATCTATTCCAGTAATTACTTATGACGCAAAGGGTCGGATCACATCTGTAAGCACAGCTGCGGTTAGCTCTAGTAATGTTTCGAGCTTTAGTATCGATGGCGGAAATTCGCTGACCACTTATAGCGGAACGCTTAAAGTCGACTTCGGGGGTTCAGTGTGAGCTACGGCCAATTTCAATTCCGGCGCGACACCGCTGCCAACTGGGCAGCCAATAATCCAGTACTGTTGTCCGGCGAGATGGGCATCGAAACAGATACGTCCAAATTTAAAATTGGCGATGGCGCCTCAGCCTGGACATCTCTAGGGTATGGCGGGCTGCAAGGACCAACCGGCGCGACTGCCGGCAGTAACCCTGCCGTCCAGGTTGTCGCCACCACCAACCAAAGTACTACCGGTCTGCCGACAATTGACAGCGTAGCTTTAACCAATAATGCCAGGGTGCTGTTAGTAGCCCAGTCGACTGCCAGCCAAAACGGCATATGGGTTACTGCATCTTCGGGCAGCGGGGCCTGGACTCGGCCGACAGACTTCAGCAGTGCGTCAAATCAAAACGGCAGCGCGGTAGACGTCGAGTCCGGAACTGTAAATATTGCTTCAAGATGGTTGTTGTCAGGTACGTCGACTATAACCGTTGATGTCAGTCCGCAAACCTGGGTTATGGTTGCCGGCGGTGAGATGAATGCTTATACGCTAGAGGGCAATAATACTAATGCCGTAGGAGCAGCACGGGATTTAACTATCCAGCAGGTTCAGGCTATGCTCAACTCTACCACAATTGGCTTAACAGTTGCGGCTTCAAAAGGCTATAATTTAAACTAAGCGAGGAACAGCAATAATGGCGGCAAACACTTCACCAATTTACTCTTTAACACCAAACATCAGTGGCGCGGAGATTACTACCCTTAACACAGCTTCAGATGGTAGTGGTACCATCGGCAATAATATATTTAAGGTCTACACAGCCGGAGTAAACGGATCATATGTTTCGGTAATCCGTTGGTCAGTTGTTGGAACTGCTACTACAGCCTC
>DATKGL010000012.1:0-5747 GCA_035510795.1 Patescibacteria group bacterium | reverse complement strand
TTTTCCATATCTATCTAAAGACATAATGATAAAACACTAAAAATATTACCAGGTTTAGAAACTGTGTAATTCTCCAAGTATTATCAAAATAATATATTCTATGTCTAACTTATAGCATTAGTTGTTTGTAGTAAATCATAGCATATACTGTCCTAGTTCACATACATCCCGTACACATTGAACTCTAGTTTTTAGGAGGGTAAATGAAGTACGGTATAGCCATGAATACATATGGCGTCATAGTTCCTGGTCTTAGTCGGATTCGTAATACTACCACGTTATCTAAAGCAGCTAAGCAACGGCTTAAATGGATGGGGTTTTACAGCACTCACGGTAGTAATGCTCGTTTAGCCTGTCGGCATTTTGGTATTAGCCCAGATGTCTTCTACCGTTGGAAGAGGCGGTATAACCGTGGAGATCTAAGAACTCTAGAGGACACTAAAAGCCGTAAGCCTAAACACACCAGATCACCTATGCCTAACCCCGAGCTAGTAGCCAGAGTTAAAACGCTGCGCGAACAATACCCGCGGTGGGGCAAGAAAAAGCTATATGCCATGGTCAACCGCGAAGGATTTACAACCTGCTGTCATGGGAGTCGCCTAGTTTATAGCTTTGTAGCTTTAGTCTGCTCAGGATATTCAACATGTTCCAGGCTTGTATTTGCTTCGGCTGGCTTACTCTTTGATGAAACTTTTTCCTTTGGGTTAGTTTTTGTCTTATTATCTTCTGTTTTATCGGAAGTAACTTTCTGCTGATCTTCAACGATAGCAGTAGTTATTTCAGCTGGAACAGGCACCTTGACCGGCTTGCCATAAGTCTGCCTCGATAATCTAATCACTTTCTTGGCTATATCATCACTGTCTTTATCGGACAACAGAACGGTTTGTCCCGATACCGGCTCTTGGGAAGTAACAGCTGATAATCTGGCGTAGAAATTATAGGCTGACAGATTAGTTATCTCATTCTCATTTATATATGGTGTAAACAGTGGCAATAACAGTTTCTCATCTTCCGGATTACCGGTCCGGAAACAAACTACCGTACCGACGTTGGCCAGAATAATACTGACGGTTTGCTGGTCTTTTTGCTGAGAAGTTGACTGTTCAGCCATAGTCATCAGCAGCTTATATTTGCGTGACTCACTTAGCATTTGGACAAACGATGGGGTAGCAAAGTTCTGAAACTCATCAACATATAGAAAATACGGCCGCCTGGCGTCTTTTTCGATATGTACCCGGTGATAAGCCGCCAACTGCAACATCGCCAGTGTGGCAATGCCGAATAACTGCGAGGTATCCTCTCCCAAGGCACCTTTGGCAAAGTTACAGATTAAGATTTTGCCGGAGTTAATAATATCGTCAAAGTCGATAGTAGACTTGGTTTGCTGTAATACGAATCTGGCCGACGGTGATGAACGAAACCGGCCGATCTTAGCCGTAATACCGGCGCTCATTTTAACGCGCTGCATATTACCGGCTTGCCCAAGCTCACTCCGCCAGAAGTCCTTCAGGTCTTCATTAGTCAAGCTATCAATGATTGTCTTCCGGTAAGTGGCACTTTGCAACAATTTTAAAACCGTAAACAGAGTCGCGTCCTTAACGGTCATAGCCGTTTCGATAGTGTTGCGCAGGACATACTCAATTCGATGTCCGCCGGTATCTTCATCCGAAAATATCTTCCTGAATACCGATACCACGGCTTCAGTAATACGGGCCTGTTCGCGCAACAGGTTATTACCAATTAGTCCGGGCCTAACTTCCAGCAGATTTAAACCGATTGGATAGTCTAAGTCATCAGGATTAAAGTAAACGACGTCTTTTAGCCGTTCTTCGGGAATATGCCTGATGATTGTCTCGGCCAAGTCGCCGTGCGGATCAACTACCGCTACGCCTTTGCCATTTTTTATATCCTGGACAATAGCGTACTGCAGCATAGTCGTCTTACCGCTGCCGGTACCGCCGATAACATAGGCATGACGTTCTCGTTCGGCTTCGGTCAGGCCAATTGCCGTCGTTGACCCGTGGAAATGGTTTACACCAAGCAACACCTCCAGTTTTGAGCCGTTTTTTAACGATACCGGAGCCGGCAATTCCCGGCTAAGCGACTTAACGATATTCTCGGTATTGTGAGTCTCGGTACTCGGAAAATGATATAAATCAGCGACTTCCGAAACAGCCAGTAAACTGGAGCGTTTCTTAAGTGTTGATGGTAAACGCTTAGCAAAACATTCAAGCCGCCGTTTATTAGTCGACAATATAGAATTTCCTCTGGCCTTAAGCGCCTGGTATTCCGGCATCGAGAAAGCCGCCAGGGCCGATTCAATGTTTTGGCGCCGCCAGGCCGCCTGCTGCTTGCTGTCAGTCAGAACCAATACCCGGATATCGGCCCGAAACATCGACTGGTTCAGTTTGTTATGGATGGACTCCACCAGCTCCTGTTCAAACATCGTCAGCGTCCGGGCCGGCTTTAAGCCCAGCTGAGCCTGATGTTTTTGGTAGGCATCACGCTGCGATGACATGTAACTTTCCTTAGAGGCGCCGTGAACGGCACCGGTGACAAGATCAGTTGAGGCAAAAGACAGTTTATTAAGACCGCCAACCACGCCGTTTAAGAATGAGAAACGGCTTTTATTAAGATCATTTAGGATATTTTCGTTACGCATAATTTTTAGTCTCATCGCCCCGATCTCCCGGACATTGGCCGAGCTTAGCACAATCTGGAAGACCATCAGCTCATGTTCGCTGAGTTTGGTCATCGCGCCGGTTAGATAGGACAGCGGATCGTGAACATCCAGTAAATCATGCCGCTTGAGCGGATAAGCAAAGTGCCGGCTTTGTTTAAACTCCGTTACTTTGGCTCGGACAAGATCAAGTCCGGCCAGCTCGTCAGTCACTTTTTGCAGCCGTAATTCCGGCAGATAAGCGACGATGGTATGCCTGAATAAGGCTTCCGTCGACTTAGGCAGACGGACTATATAACGGATACCCTCGCTTCTGGAGGCAACAGTTTCCAAAGAGAAAACCGTCGCCGCTTTAGCCAACCGGCTAAGTAAAGACCGCTGATTATCCAGCGTATGTAAAACTGCGAATAAGGCCTCAGTCGCCGCCGGCTGTTTATCACTAGAGGCCGGCGGTGTTAATTCCAAGCAGACATAGGCCTGATTCTTTACCCGGCGCATATATAACAGCCGGAGCAGTATTTTACCAAGCAAAACAAGCACCAAGCCCGATCCGAAAATAACAGCAATCCAAGGAATTACGCCCCGTAAGACATGCAGCCAGTGAGTAATTACAGGTTCGGTGATGACAAGTCTCCTATCGGCTGATGGATAAAATTAAACTGCTGAGCTGCCAGTGCCGGATAGGTCTGCTCATTTACTTCGTCCCAGGCGGTCACGTTCATCTGCGATACCGTCCAGGCGCCGGTCGTCGGATTAACGCTTTCCACGAAGGCCACATGGCCCAGGCCCTTATCCACATCGGAAATTTGCATGATTGCTCCGTAACTGGGATCCTGGTCAACCAGGTAACCGTCCTTGGCGGCCCGAGACGCCCAGGTCGAGGCATTGCCCCAGGTATTAGGGATCGGCTCGTTGATCTGAGCCCGGAGTAACGATACCCAATAGGTACAATTACCGAAGGCATAGGTATCAGCGGTATCTCCCGGGCCGTTATACAGCGTGCCGGTGGTACTGATAGTGTTAGTACCAGCCAAAGCGATTATCGCCAGCATCGGCAAGAAACAAATGCCGATAATTACGCCGGCCACTAATAAACCCACCTTTTTCATTGACGACATCGATTTCATGAAAAGTAAGGGAATCATAGGTGATAGAGTTCCGCCGGATTAGTTGTTATCAGGGGGTGTTCTTTAGCGCTTGCCACGACTTTGACGGCGACGTGATTTTGATCGGCAATGATCAGCGCTTCGCCTTTGTCGCAGGTTAACAGGAAGTTCTGCTCATACTCGCTTAAATTAAACTCTGAGACAACATACTTAATAGTGGTAGTGTCCTGGCGCATTAGGATCCGCAAAGAACTTTGCGAAGCAATGGCCCGGCCGTAATCATTTTTCAAAAAATCACTGGCTTGCTGCGAGATGATCGACACGCCTAGGTAGTACTTTCTAGAGCGCCGGACTAAACTGGCTACAAAACGGGCGCTTTCCTCGTGTTGCAATAGTACCCAGCCCTCATCAATCACCAGTAACCGCTTTTCGGGGTTGGCTTTAACCTGGTTAGCGACAAAGTTAGAAATTATCAGCATCATGATCTGGCGCAGTGATTCTGGCATATCTTTAATATCGAAAATCACCAGCCGGTTATTGAGCTCAATGTTAGTCTGGGCGTTAAAGACATCCGCTAACGAGCCGCTGATATATTTCTCCAGCCGGTCACACAGTTTCAGCTGTCCGAGATCATGCAGTTCACGGTAGAGATCCTCCAACAAGGGCATACCTTTCTTAGTCTTCTTATACATCTTAAGAATGGCTTTATCGACAGACGCTTTTTCACGCGGCGACAGCCCTTCAGCCATCAGTGAAATAACTTCAGTTAAGTCCTGGGTGTGTTCCGACAAGTCTTCGCGGCTGCGGTAGGTGGCGGCGACGTCAAACGGGTTAATCTTTTCCTTAGATTTAGCCGAGAGTTTGATATATGTGCCCTTAACCGACTCGCTCAAGCGCTTATATTCGCGCTCCGGATCAATCACGATGACTTTGGTGCCCTGCATCAGTTGTCGTAATATCTCGACTTTAGTTGCGTAGCTCTTACCGCTGCCGGATTGGGCAAAGACGATACTGTTGGCATTGTGCAAACTAAAGCGGTCTAAAATGACCAGCGAGTTATTAGACTTATTAACGCCATAGAGAATACCTGATTCCTGTACCAGCTCGGAACTCATAAACGGGAATGTCAGCGCCGCCGAACTGCTATCCAAGTTACGTTTTTGGCTTAAGATATCTTCTCCCCTGGGTAACACCGATTGCAAACCGTCCAGTTGCTGGTAACGGGCGACTTTGGTATAAAACAACCGGCCCGAGAGAACAGTTTCCAGTAACTTGGTGGTCTTATCCAGCTCAGCCAAGGAATCCGTCGTAATCGTGACGTAGATCGAGACCTGGAACAGTTTTTCCTGGCCGCGCTGAATCTTATCGCGTAAACTCTGGGCTGATTCCAGCGGATCAGTCACTTCCGGCCCGATAATCTTGCCGGCCCGCATCATGGCCCGCTTGGTTGATTCCAGCTCGGTGATTTTACGGTTCAGCTTGGGCAGGGCCTGCTGGGCATCAACGTGGCTCATATGGTAGGAAATATCGGCATTATGATTGAAGTTAATCAGACTGTTCAGCCAGCCGGAGTTGGCTACAAACGGATATCCGGAAATAAACAGTGTCCGCACAAACTGGTTATCAATAATCAGGTAACTGGTCTGTTCTTCTAGGCCGCTATAGGAAAGGATATCGATCTCATCCTGCTCGCCGTAACTAAGTGCCAGTTCCTTGGGGCGCTGGGCCCGGCGCAGTCGCCAGTCATCATACTTGGTTTTAGGGATAACAATCATCTCCCGGAAGTCTTTCATAAGTATGACCTCCCCAGTAGTTCAAAGGTCTGGTTGAGTAGCGGCTGGCGTTTGGCCTGCCTGGGGTTATAGAAGCTGTAAAACAAGTCCAGCATTTCCAGACTGCTTAGCTCCCGGCTCTGCATCCCCAGCCGGCTTAATCCCTTAGCCACGATATCGGCCGACAAG
>DATKGL010000011.1:0-2422 GCA_035510795.1 Patescibacteria group bacterium | reverse complement strand
GTCGTTTGGGGAGTAGGAGTTGGAGCTGGAGTTGGAGTCTTGGTTGAAGAAGACGAAGATTTTGTTTTTGAGGTAGAAGAGCCGCTGCTGCCCGAAGTTGAGGAGTTTGAACTGCCGCTCGAGCTGGAAGAACCGCTACTGGTAGGCGCTATAGCAATAGTTCTAGAGGCGCCTGTCGTGACTTCGTTCCAAATATTAGCTTCGTTTGACTGCTCCGTGATATTTGAAGCGTAAATTGATCCTGAACCACCCGCATTGCTGGGGTTATTTGACCCGTTATCAAAAACAAGATTAGTTTGCCCTGGAACACCAAGAACTTTAAAGGTTATTTGTGCGACAATTTGACTGCCAGTTGTATTAGTAGAGGTAATGGCGCAGCCTATCATGACCTCATTCCCAGCGGCGTTAAGGCCGCTGGACTTGGGGCACATAGTAAACGGAGAGCCAGCCGAACTGCCGTCGGCTGAGCTTATATATTGAAAAGCTGTGACGTTAAAGATAACGTTCGCTTCAACGGCATTGACGCCTACCGAGCCACTGTTTTCATAAACATCTTCCGTAAAAGTACCACCGGTGTTTTCGGTGGCGCTAGCCGGGGTTAAGGTCAGGGTGGCGCTGCCGGCGGCGGCAACTTGGATGCTGCCCAAAAAATATGTGCCCAATCCGGATAAAGCAATAGCCAGAGCCAATACCACAAAGCCGCCGCTGTGGTTTTTGTGCAATTTTCCCAGGCTGTTTTTTTTAGTTTTTTTCATCCTAATTCAGAGAAAAGTCTCAACAGAATCTTATCATATTTACAGACAAAAACAACTAACGCTTAAGGGCCGCACGTTTCTTTACTCGAAAGGACACGAAAAGCAGGCCTGCAGCTACAGTCAAAGAACCAAATAATACAATGAAGGGGTTTTTATAAATTAAGGCTAGGCCAGTATTAGGAGCTTTAGGCACTGTAGTAGTGCCAGTGCTGCTACTACCCGTGTTTGTACCTGTGCCGTTAGTGCTTGCGGTTGATCCGGTCGTCGCGGAAGCTGACCCGGATTGACCAGAAACGTCATCGAGCGTGTCATATGATTCGATGTTGTAAGCATAGGAGGTATTGGGATTGCCCGAGGTATCGGTAAAACTAGGATCGCCCGCCTCTGCAACAGTTAGTCCATCAGGAGTTAAGTTGATGGGAGAATTATTGCCCTGGGTTCTGAAGACATAATAGCCGGCTATAGCGGGGCCGCTGGACTCGGTACTGGGATCCCAGGATACCGTAACAGTCGTTCCGCTGACACTGGTAGCAACATTAGTAGGAGTCGAGGGTGTGGGGTTAATATATGAATTACTGTTTGCGTCCTGGCTATATGGTGCAGCTTGCCATGTGTCATATGACACTAAACCATTTTGGTTGCCATCCCAAAACTGCCAATTCCCTGACCCTCTCCAGATGTAGGTATTATTTTCCCAAACGTTATTGTTCTGCGTTGTAACGTCATCCATTATGGTAGTCCCTTGATAAGGCGACCACGTTTCACAACCCGTCACGCATGCTCCCTCGTTAGCCCAAAGGGTCATATAGCCGCAACGATTGTCCGATGTGGAACAACCAGTTACCGTAGCAGAATTTAAGCTGTAAGTATTGCCTGATAGTGTAATATTTTGAGCGTTCCAATTGCATTCACTAAAATACGGGTCGGATGGCGAGCCGCTGTTTGAGCCTTTTGTTGCGCCGTTCAAATCGTACAGACCACAACCACCGGCAGTGCCGGTATCAATATCTAGTCCGGTGCCAGACCCGCTTGCAGCTGTTGTAAGCGTAATGTTATGGGCGTTAGTCACGCTGTAAATAGTGTCATTTGCTGGAATGTTAGAGCCGAGCACAAGAGCACCGACAGTCGGAGCTGTTACTGAATTGGTCTGGGTGTTGAAAAATCCCGCAGAAGACGTTATGGTCGCAGTTCCATTCTCGACGGCATCAGTGGCCGAAATCGTTGGGTTGTCGTAATAGAGTGCGTTTGCCTGTTGGAGCGTGCAATTCTCTTGAACCGGACTGCCGCAAAATCGGTTACGGTCTTGGAAAATACCTACACCTCCGAAATTATCTGTTAACACATTATTCTCAACCAGCAATTCTCCCGAGTAGTTAGTGGCTAGAGTGGAGTCGCCGCCGGAATTAGAGATATAAATAGCGGCGTAAGGATTATCATAAGTCGAACCGTCAACCGGGCCCGCACCATTAGTGCAACTATAGCTTTCGCCCGAACAGGCTGGCCAGGCTCCAGCGGAGGCCCAGCCGTTACCGACTATTGTATTATCTGAAATATTTGCGTTGTAACTAGCCTCGTAGTTGATCGCCGAATTATAATTTGCTGAAATATAATTTCCCGATATATCTGCCCCAGCATTGTTGAAGTCGGCCCAAATCCCAACCCCGTAG
>DATKGL010000010.1:0-13979 GCA_035510795.1 Patescibacteria group bacterium | reverse complement strand
CTGCTTGTATCTTACCTGCAGACCAACCGGTCTAAACTAAAAAGAGGAGATCCAACTCAAAACGCTTTGGCTAGTAGTTTGCGCTACCATATGCCACTGCATAAGCATTTGGTCTCCTCTGTTGGTTAGTTAATCCATTGTAGGTAATGCGCTTAGTGCATCAATAACTAACAAGCCAATTATACGCCAGCAGAGTAGAGACGTTAACTGCATCTCCGGTCTTTCTCTTCTTTTTTCTTCTCTTTCTTTAACAGATTAAACTAACTAAATGTGGGAGGATTACTATGAATGTAGTCGGATTTGATGTGGCTAAGGATAGTTTAGTAGCTGCACGTATAAATAAAAGTGGCATAGTAAAAGAACACTGGCAAATAGCTAATACCAAATTAGCTATTGAGCCATTGCTGATGGACTTAAAAGATAGTTACAAACATTTAGTAGTAGCTAGTGAAGCAACTGGCGATTACCATCGCTTGTTAGCTATGACTTGCTTAGAATTAGGGATTAACTTCAAGCTATTGAACCCATTAACCGTAAAACGGTTCATTCGGACAACTGTACGAAAGCGTAAGACCGATCTGACTGATGCCGAGGCAATTGCCAAAGTAGCATTGCAGGGTGAAGGCAATCTCCTGGCTGAGATAGATCTAGCAGTTACTAAGCCAATACTTAGGACTGCTATTGGCCTAATGGAGATCTCTCAAATGTGTAATCTCATGGAGCAACACGTAACAAATCTAATACCAGAATCTAGTGATCTACACAGCGAGCTGGTCCAATGCCAACAACGCCTTAAACAAGCTTCAAGTGTGTTTAGGAACTATGCCACCAAACGAACTGCTGGTCATACTAGAAAACTACTGACGACCATACCTGGTATAGCTGACAACCTAGTGACCGACATACTAGTAGAGATCGGCGATATAACTAGATTCAAAGGTCCCAAGCAACTTATTGCCTATGCTGGACTTGATCCTAAAGTTTTACAAAGTGGCAAGACATTGAATCGTTACGGCCACCTGACGAAACGTGGCTCTAAACATCTTAGAAGAGCCTTGTTTATTGCCGCTAGTGTTGCTAAGCGCTGTGACCCAAGCTTTACGGCAGTCTACGACAAAAAACGTGGTGAAGGAAAACGTTACAAAGAAGCAAACATAGTTGTAGCGAGAAAAATATTAAGAGTTATATATTCTGTTTGGATAAACGACCAACCTTACCAACAAAAATCTTATTGACTTTAGATTGTAGGTCTTATATTTCAAGACTTATTTGAAAGTTATACATAACTCAGTAGGCTCAAACCTGTTTCGTAATTTTTACGTAAGCCTACCCGAAATAGGGGAGTTTGACGCACTAGATGATGGAGAAAACTCCTGTGCATTTTTTGTTAGTTCTGTGCTAGTCATATTTAAGAAGTTAAAAGCTGTCCATGGCATGGTCGACAGTACTATTAAAGATCTTGTTGAGTCTGGCTGGGTTGAAGCCAATCAACCCAATGAGGGAGATATATTAGTTTGGGAAGCTTTGCAGTTTGATGATGGGGTAAAAGAACATATCGGCTTCTCAATTGGTGACGGTCAGGCTATAAGTACTTCGCGGGCAGAAAAGACTCCTGTTGAACATGATCAGCACTTTGGAGATACCAAACGAAAAATTACTCACATCTATAGAATGACAAATTGGGATTGAAATTATTGACCATAAATGCCATAATAATGCATTATGGCAGAAGTGTTGGTTGATTATGCTCAATTTGAGCCATTAGACTTAGCTACCCAGCTACACGAGGCTGTTGTTGGTAATGAAGCTTTACTACATTCAAGAAATCTACTAGGTGTTATTGCTCGTTACGGATCCAGTTTGGAACTAGCTGAACAAAAAGTTCGGAAAGGTCAAGCTAAACACGAACAAGGTAGCCCTTATCATTATGCAGTTGTTAATGAAGCGGGTAATGTAGTCGGTGCAGCTTCAAGTTATCCTGATTTGCGACTTAGGAAATTACATCTACCGATACCTCCCGCCTTGGCCGTCCCGCCTCTGGCTGTGACTTTTGAATATGCTAATCCAAACATACACGCTTGGACAGATGTGAAAGAGGAAGAAGTTTTAGTCGGCGCATATAAGCAATTAGCTGCTATGAACTCAAGTGGTCATCCTTACGGTGAACCAACAAATGCTCCTTGGACAGTTGAACCAATCAGGTCGCCTAAACATATTCATACAGCTCTTAAAATGGCTGGCTTAAGTAGGGTTGCAACACGATTATTTGATGATGGTGAAAGTAGACTAAGAGTCCCACCTATTAGCTCACTCTATATTCTGAGTAACACGGATTGGTGGAGTGCTCATGGTCGCCAAAAAGAAGTTAAAAAAGGTCAGTGGAAGAGCGGTTGGGAAGAAATAACTGAAGATGATGGACATGGGTTTGAGAAGTAGAAAGGATAATTATGGCAGAGACATTGATTACAACTAGAAAAGTAAAGCCTTACGAAGTTGGTCTTGGGTTTACTAGAGACCTTCAAGGTATTGCGCAAGAAGCATGGACGGCGGCATTAGATGGAATACGTGATCCAGATGAAATCAAGAGAGCCTTTAATCCTAATGATCCTGTGCTGGTGACTGAAGCCCAAAAGCAATATAAAGCTTTTGCCCGTCATGGACGTTTAATAGTTGCTAGAGAGGGTGGATATGGACCGACAATTGCATACGCAATGGCTCGTAATGATGTATCACCCAAGGGCCCTGACCCTCTTAGTCTTGCCTTAAGAACCGGCAAGCGGACCCTGGCCGTGGTCCATAATCACCTGGATGTTGTTCCTATCCCACTGAAAATTAGAAACGTAGTAGCTTGGGAGAAACACGTCGTAGCTAAACCTGACGCACCAAAAGGAATGGGTACGGCAGTAGTGAAGGCCAGTCTTGAAGAGGACTTCTATCCAGACCAAGAGTCTGCCGCCTACATTGATGATGAGAACGAACAATCCAGAGAATTTTTTGCTGGACTAGGTTATAAATTGGACGAAAAATATGTAAAACCACCTGTTTACAGATTTGGTGAAGAAAACGATCCTACTACGCAACGTAGATATATTGCTCCGGTACAAGTGGCCATAGGTAGGGCTGCTGCTATATTAGCTGAACTTGACGTTCAGGTTTCTACCGCCCAGTGGTAATTTCAGTGTTAATCAATGGGCAGCGCTTGAGCTAGTGTGGATAGGGCATATAGAATTTCTTTGGTAACAATATTAGTGGCCGGCGCGCCGTCAACAACAATTAGCAGGCCTTTTTCGCGGTAGAATTCGATTACTGGCGTGGTTTTTTCCTTGAACTCTTCCAATCGTGTCTTTAGTACTCCGGCTTGGTCATCGGCCCGGTTGCCGCGGTCATGATCAGCTTGGGCGGCATGAAAGCGGCGCCAGACGTCAGCCTCGGTCAGCTTCAATAGTACTACTGCCTTCATTGGGTGTCCGGAATCAGTGAGGTGTTGCATAATTGTCTTTTCTTCGCCGTGCGAGCGGCCGACCGAACTAAGGATCAGCGGTTTATCCTTAAATTCCGGTTTTGAAAAATAAGGCAGCATCAGGCTCAGGAAAAAATCTGAGGGGATTAACTCACCCTCGGCCATAATACGTTCAATCTTTCCCGGATCATTATGGGAACGCAGGATGTCGCCGCCGCCGATCAACACGCCGTTAAATAATTTAACTAAAATTTCGCCCTGGGTATCTTTACCTGAAAACGGACAGCCGATAACATTAATTGAACCGTGCCCCAACCAACTGGCTATTTTTTTTATTTCGTCATTCATAAAGCCAATTATAACTTAATTATCCAGATAGATAACCCTATTAATACTGGCAACCATTAGATAATGCTAATGCCTAAATAAGCTGATATAATACTAACCGAAGTAAATTAACATAAACGGATTACATATATGTATAAGTACATTAAATTTTTCAAAGAAATATCTCTGACTGACGTTCCCCAGGTCGGCGGCAAGAATGCCTCGCTGGGCGAATTGTATAAATATCTGGCCCCCGTAGGCGTTAATCTGCCAAACGGTTTTGCGACGACTTCCCAAAGCTATTATTACTTTATCGACCAATCCGGTATCCGGGGTGAAATTGAAAAGATCCTGGCCGGGGTTGACGTTAAAAACGTCAAGGACCTGGAAAAAAGAGGCGTCAAGATCCGCTCGCTCTTTTTAAAGTCCAAACTGCCAGCCGATTTTGAAGAAGAGATTCGCCAGGGCTACAGAGAACTAAGTGAAGCCTGTGGGCACAAGAATCTGATTGTGGCGGTCCGTTCCTCAGCCACCGCCGAAGATCTTCCGAACGCTTCCTTTGCCGGTCAGCAGGAGTCATTCCTAAACATCAAAGGCGAAAAGAACGTGTTGAGCGCGACCAGGAAATGTATTGCCTCGTTATTTACCGGCCGGGCGATTGTCTACCGGGTGGAAAACAAATTTGATCATATGAAGGTGGCAATTTCGGTTGGTATCCAGCAGATGGTGGCCGTTCGTGCCAAGGCTGCCGGGGTGATGTTTACGATTGATACCGAATCGGGCTTCCGCAATGCCGTAGTCGTTAGTTCGATCTACGGGTTGGGTGAGAATATCGTTCAGGGGAGGATTAATCCGGATGAATTTACGGTCTTTAAACCGACGCTGGCCATCCTAAAAAAGAAAGTCGGCACCAAAAAACTCCGGATGGTGCCAACCATGGGCAGCCGGACGCTGAATACGCCGGTCTCCAAAAAAGACCAGCTGAAATTCTCGATTACTGATGAACAAGCTAAGACCCTAGCTAAGTGGGGTATGGAAATTGAAAAGCACTATGGAAAACCGATGGATATTGAGTGGGCGCTGGACAGTGCCGACAACAAACTGTATATCGTCCAAGCCCGGTCTGAAACCGTCGAATCGCGCGTCAATCCAAACGTCATTGAAGAATATAGGATGCTAGAAACCGGGCCAGTTATTACCAAGGGGACCAGTGTTGGCAATAAGATCGGCAAGGGCCAGGTCTGCAAGATCATGAGCGTTAAACAAATCAGCGCTTTCCATCCGGGTGATGTACTGGTTACCGAAATGACCGATCCGGACTGGGTGCCGATTATGAAGAGTGCCAGCGCCATTGTCACCGACAAAGGTGGACGGACCTGCCATGCGGCCATCGTCTCGCGGGAGCTGGGAATCCCGTGCGTTGTTGGCACGGCCAATGCCACCCAGAAAATAGCTAACGACAGCCTGATAACTGTCAGCTGCGCCGAAGAAGAAGTTGGTACTGTCTATAAGGGCGATTTGAAGTTTGAGATTAGGCGGACCAGCATCAAAGACCTGGAGCGGCCCAAGACCAAGATCATGATGAATATCGGCTCGCCGGACCATGCTTTCAAATATTCGATGATACCCAACGACGGTGTTGGCTTGGCCCGGGAAGAGTTTATTATCGACTCGCACATTAAAATCCACCCGATGGCCTTACTGCATTTCGACAAGGTGCCGGATAAAAAGTCCCGGGACCTGATTACCAAGCTGACTGCCGGATACAGTAATAAGGCCCAGTACTTTATTGATAAACTGGCTGAGGGTATCGCTATCATCGGCGCCGCTTTTTGGCCCAACGACGTGATCATCCGTTTCAGCGACTTCAAAACCAATGAGTACGCCAATCTGATTGGCGGCAAGGTATTTGAACCGCTGGAAGATAACCCGATGCTTGGTTGGCGGGGTGCCAGCCGTTACTACAGCGATGCTTACCGCGAAGCTTTTGAACTGGAATGCCACGGCCTCAAGAAAGCCCGGGAAGAGATGGGCATTACCAATATTAAGGCGATGATTCCGTTTTGCCGCAATCTTGATGAAGCCAGGAAGGTACTGGCAATTATGGAAAAGAACGGCCTGAAACGGGGTGAAAACGGTTTCGAAGTTTACGTTATGTGCGAGATTCCGAGCAACGTCATTCTGGCCGAGCAATTTGCCGAATTATTTGACGGCTTCTCGATCGGATCCAATGACTTAACCCAGCTGACACTGGGAGTCGATAGGGACAACGGGACCATTGCCCAAGACTATGACGAGAATAATGAAGCTGTCAAAGAGCTTATCCGCCAAGTGATCAGAACTGCCAAGAAGAAGAAAGTCCATATCGGAATTTGCGGGCAAGCTCCCTCGGATTATCCCGAATTTGCCCGGTTCTTAGTGGATGAGGGTATTGATAGCATTTCGTTGTCTCCCGATACGATCATTAAAACGACTATCGATATTAAAAAGACTGAAGATAAACTAGGTCGCTAAAATAATAGCTTTTAAATTACAGTAAAACTTTTTAGCCGATAAATGCCAGATATTCTTGGACGCCGGTTAACCAGCCGTCGGCAAAATACTTCTCTGGCCGGAAATTCTTCAGGTTGACCCATTCCATACGGTCATGATGGTCGCCCAGTTTGAGGGTTCCCCCCAGGTATTGGGCCTCGTAGCCGATGGCAAAAATCCGGATCTTTTTTCCCAGGGCGTATTCAACTCGCTCCACCCTGAAGAAGACTACCGGTTGGCCAAGCTTATATTTAGCACGTTTACCAATTTCTTCGATAACCTTGCGTTTGATAACTGCTGCCAAAGGCTTATCGAACTCGTCTTTACGCAGCCTGCCGCCCGGTAAATCCCAAGCCCCGTAGATATCATGGGTGATCAGCAGCTTGTCTTTGTCACGCAGGAATAATTTGACTGCTACAAAATACAAATCTTTGTCAGAGCCTTTAGCTGCCATAATCTAATAATAACAAAACAAAATTAATTTAAACCCTGTTTTATCCTAATTTTAAAGTATAGTTTAAAAGTCTATACCTTCAGAAAGAGTAATAAATGATAGATCAGGATCGCCGGCCAGACGAAGGCTTTTAGAATAGCCAGGATGACCAGCCAAAAAGTGCCGGAATGAACGTGCACGTAATAAACCAGGGCGCCGATGAAGCCCAGGAACCAGACGAAACCGTTACCGCGGGCATTGGCAAATTTTATTCTTTTATACTTATACTTGTGGACGTTTTCTTTATCCATAATTCCTCCGAAAACATTTAAGCATAGCCGGCGGTATTTGTCAGCGCAGCAGGAAGGCCATTAGGCCGCAACTCTCAATCTTTTCCCTGTAATTGGGGAAACTCCAGTATATTTCGTAAACGTCTGCCCGGTTCTTGGCAGAGGGTAGTATCTTTTTATAGGGGAGCTCGGCAAGCATTTCGTCGATTGATGAATAATGCCTGACGCTGGCGATTGTTTTCTCAAAGACATCCTTGCCACAGACAAAATTCAATTTATCGCCGGCAGCGATGTCCTTGAATTTGACGGTCGCCGCCCTGGTTTCAATTGTTTTTAAACCTTGGACGACTTCATTATATTTGTCTCTGTCAACTTCGCGGAAAACAACCCGATGAACTTTCATGGATAAATCATAGCATGGCTAAGTGTTCGGGAGGGTGTATTAGTATTTAATCTGCAGCAACAAAAGTCCCAAGTTATTTTTGTAGCTCTCTTTTGACAACCATTAGGCCGAGCAGATTTTCGACTCTTCGGGCGCGCAACTTATCAAAAATGTTCTTTTCCGGGTTCAAGTCAACTAATAACTGGTGCAGGCCGGCTTTAACTAATTGAAATTCATCACCGATTGTGACATGAATCGAACGCATCTGTTCGGGTTCGGTTGCCAGCAGTTCATTTTTCCGGTGAAGACCTTCAAGCCCCCGCTCCCTTTCCTGGCTGAGCGGTACATCGGATTTTACAAGTTCGACTCCAGCGACGATATCCTTAACGGCCCTTGAGCCATGGATGTCCATACCCGCATAATCCAATGAATAATGATATGTAATATGAGGCATTATTAAATGATAATCAGACTGTTAAACAATAGCAACCATAACCATTTTATTTTTTATTGCCGGGTTCGGAGCTTTTTTACAGTTTAATATGAAAACTGCTTTTTTAGCCGATTAAATCTGCGACCGTTCTCTTGATCAAATCAAAATCATTATAACTTTGGGTATCACCGGCCACATCGATTATTTTAAGCTTAGGCTCAGGCTGGAGATAACTTTTTAACTCCTCATAAGTGCCCATTGGGTCATGGGAGTTTTGGATGATAACTATTTGCATATCGGCACGGCTTAACCACTCCTTAAGAGGTATTGATTCTTCGAGGATCATCTTTAAAGGGATGTCGCAGAACATACATTTGGTAGGCTTAAGGGCTTGTTTGTTGATCCCGTCAAGAGCAAGAACGCTGCCGATTGATTTGGCAAAGATTACGTAATTTTTTAAGCCGCTTATTTTTTCTGATAGCTTTTTAGCTTCTAAGTCAAAATCAATATTTTCTTCACCGCTGCCCCAATGGGAATAATTATGGATGTAACTATCCTCAAATAACGGGCTAAGCGCGTCGCCGACTTCATAAATCCAGGCTTTATTACGGATACTGTTACCGGGCAGCAAAACCAGGTTTATGTAAATATGATAGCAAATATTTGTGTCATCAGAACTTTGTTATTATTAGTAGAAGTGAAAGAATTAATAGCGCTCTTTTTAATCGGGTTGTCGGTCGGACTGGGTAATTTTGCGGCCTCCATCGCTATTGGCATCGGTGGGGTGAATAAATCACTAAGATTAAAAATTATTATTGTTTTCGGATTATTTGAGACCGGCATGCCGATCGCCGGCTTGATTATCGGGCATAAGTTGTCGCACACGCTTGGCAGTAATGCTAATCTGATCGGCGGGGCTTTGCTGGGCCTGACGGGCATATACCTGATAATCAGCGCCCTAAGGGCTGCCAATAAAAAAGAAGTGGCTGAGGCTGCCCAAGGCTTGGGTAAATTACTGCTGGCCGGGTTCTCGCTTAGTATTGATAATCTGATCGTCGGGGTTGGCCTAGGGACCCATAATGAACCCTTGCTGGTTTCGGCGCTGGTAATTGGCGTTGCCAGCGTGGTCCTGGCTTTATTCGGCCTGGAGATCGGTAACCGATTAGGGCACAAGCTGGAAGGCCATAGCGAAGTCTTTAGCGGACTGATATTAATATTGGTTGGAATATTGATCGGAATAAAAATAATCTGATAATCGCAATGTTTTGCTTATAACTCAACGCAATTATTTAACACGACGGCGTTAGGCTGGCGCCGGGCGGTGGCGCCTCCGGCCATAACAGTTACGAGACTTTCTTTTTGCGGTTTTGTTGGGACGTGACCTAAATCGCAATATGTTTTGTAAGTCGAGTTGGTAGCCAGGCCGATAACCAAATCATTATTTTTATCAGTTATCGAAGCTACTACGCCGTGTATTTCAAGCATGTTCTCATTATAGTTACTGTAAAAATCGTCATTCTTCATGGCGTTGGCCGCCTGGGTGGGCGTAATCGTTTTGACGGTTAACTTGCTCAGGGCAAAACTCCAGCCAGCGTAAAAGCCGGCCGCGCCGACAAAGATAAGAATTATTACAATAATTGAGATTCTGATGATTTTCGATTTATTCATGGCTATATTATATCAACTCGTTGCGTCCATTCTTGAAGTAGGGCCCGCAAACTTAAAAATTTACAAATCACTATAAAAAGTGTATGAAATATAAGTTATTAAAATTATCGTAAAAGTAATATCCTATTAAAGTAATTTGGAAATTCTCATGAAAATATTTGAACGAGAGCAAGAACAGAATCAAGATACCAGGAATAATCGTCTCCGAAAATGGGCCATCGCCGGGCTAGTAGGCGGGATAGCAGTTGGCGAGGCAATCCTTTGGGGGACTAATACATCCGTTATAGCTATTGCCGGTAATGCGGTTGAAGCACTCGCTACGGGCGTTGCCGGGGCCTGTATTGGCACAATGATCGGCGAAGAAGTTATCTTCTATCCTGACGGACTAAATTAAGTAGTATTTAGTGCTGCCAGACCCTGACATAGTCAACCAGCATGGTGGCAGGTGCGGTATTGGGCGAAGTAATTTTAGTGGCGAAGGCCAGATCCAAAACCAGATACATCGGGTAGGAAGTAACGCCGGAAGTGACAGTTAAAACCTTATACCCGTCATAGTAGAAGTTGATATTGCCGGGTTCCCATTCGGCGGCAAAAGTATGCCAGCCGCCGGTAAAAGTTTCTGCCGAGCAGAAACTGGGGTTAGAGGAAGCATTATGAAAAGTGGCGCAGGCTTGACCGGCCGTTCCTTCAAGTATGTCAATCTCTCCCTTTGAGACATTATATAGCTTGCCAAGTTCCCAGAAAGCCGGCCAGTCAGCGATGCTGGTAGTCCCCGGCAACCATATCCGGGCTTCGGCGTAGCCGTAAGTATAGCTAAAATGATCATAAGTCGTGATCGAGCCTGAAGTATAGGGCAGAGTGCCACCGGCCGGCGGGCAAGTTTGGGCGATGGCCGCCAGGTTAAGCTCACCGTTACCAACACTTACCTGAGCCGGATCATAACATTCCTGCTCGATAGCTTTATCATATCCTTGGGTAATACCGGAGGCACTATCTGTTCCCGTAGACCACTGGGAAGAATTAAGCGAAGAGCCGTTGAACTCTGAGTCAAACACCAGTTTCCAAGGACCACTGATATTGCCCAATGGCTGGAGTGAGCTAATTGTTGGCGCGACTGGTGTCACCTTTATAGTTATTGGGGGACTACTGGTGCTGCCACCACTGCCAGAACAGGATAGCGTATAAGTTGTAGTAATTGTTGGCGCGACTGTCTGGCTGCCGGAAATGGCCGTAGATGACGTCCAGTCAGCGGGCAATACTGCCTGGCAGGACGAGGCATTGGTACTTGACCAGGATAGGGTGGATGAATTACCGGCTGTTATTGAATTATGCGTTACAGTTAAGGTAACGGTTGGTGGTACTCTTACGATTACCGGTAAGCTGCCGACACTTCCCCAGTTATTATGGCAAACCAGGGAATAAGTTGTAGTAACTGTTGGCGAAACGGTCTGGCTGCCGGAGATGGCTACAGGCAATATCCCGGAAGCTGATGAATTTAATAGGCAGGTAATCGCATTGGTACTTGACCATGACAGGGTAGTTGAATTACCAAGTGTAACTGACGATGTTGAGGCTAATAGTTTGGCAGTCGGCGGAGCTGTCGCATTATAGGTTACTGATGCGGTATTTGAAGCCGCCGATAACTTGCCGGTATTGTCTAAAGTCTGGATCTCGTAACCGTAGGTTAGTCCGGCTCTAACGTGATAGTCAACGTAGTTAAGAGTGTTACCGCTGACCTTGGCATATAGCGTGCCGTTACGTAAAACGTTATAACCGGTAATCGGATTAGCGCTGATGCCGATATTCCAACCGACAATTATAGTTGTGCCGTTCTGGGTGGCGCTAATACTCGTTGGCGGAGCCGGCGCGCTTGGTGCTGATACCAATTTGGTGGAAAAAATAAGATCAACCCAGAAATTTGCTCCACCCATGTCTTTATTGGGAAATTCAGGATTGGCGCCATAGGCGTAAACCCCATTTGCTCCACACTCACTGTTATCCGGCAGGGCAGTCAGAGGGACGTTAATATACTGGCGGTTAGAAAAGTAATTGCTGGTTAGCGAGTAATGGCCATCCGGCGCATGATAAGACACTTCGTACATGACATTAGCGGCGATATTTATCGGTTGGGCCAGTTTGGCTGTTTGCCAGCCGCTTTTAGTCTCATGGGCAAAAGTTACCCTTGCCAGCAATGTGCCGTTACCGCCCCAGAGACTGCCGGTATGAGTACCGGTGTTTTGGGTATCCTTATAAAAGCGAATTGCGGTTACATAGCCGGAGTTTCGGCTGTCAAATTTAACTCCCAACTCAATACCGGAGCTATTGGTTGAAGTAATTGTTTTGGGCGTGAGGTTTTCGGGCCATAGGCTGTAAGAAAAAGTCGCTGTCTTGATTACTAACGTAGAACAGCCGGCAATCACACAGCAAATAACAACTGCCAGTACGAATAATCTTCGGTTAGCCGCCAACCAGTGTATGAGTTTTTTCTGATGTGACCACTTAATCGCCGGGGTACTATGGACCTTCTCTGGTTTGGGTTTTTTTGACATCTAGCTACTCATTTTTATTACAACTTAATTCTTAAGCATAAACTATATTAAAGCAAGCTACCGGGCCGACGCTTAATTACCAGGCCGTAGAATTGCTATTCCTGATAAATAATTTATAGTCATAAATATATTTAGAGAGGATAAAATATTATGACAATTCAAGAAATCCAAACTTGGGAAAAATCTTTTGTCAAGAAAAAGGGGATTGCACCTGACGAGCAGAAGGCCTCATTTATCGCTGTCTGCAAATTGTTAGAAGAAGCCGGTGAAATGTCGAAAGATCTGTTAGAAGGCAATTGGGGAGAAATCCAAGCCGAAGTTACCGACGTGATCGTTTTTGCCTGCAAAGTTGCCAATATTGCCGAAGATTTTCATGGTGCCGAGCCGCTCACGAAAGTCATGGAAGAGAAACTGGGTTATTGTGAAGGGCGGATCTATGACCAGCAAACAAATAAGTTTGATAAACCCAAGCACTCTAAATTTAACTGATGAATAATCATATTATCAGCCTTAAGGTCGGTGTTTATGGTTCAGCTTCCAGTGATATAAATGAGCAAGCTGTTTTGGGTGCCAGGATAGTAGGCGAGGAACTGGCTAAAAGGGGTCATATAGTTGTCACTGGCGCAGCTCCCGGTATACCGTACGAAGCTGTCCAAGCAGCCCATTTGAAGGGCGGTAAGACCATCGGCTATTCTCCGGCTGTCAACAAGAACATCTCAAACTGAATATCCCGTTCAATGAATTCAGCGAATTGATTTTTGTGCCGCCGGATTACGAATACGCCAAGGACTTGAAAGTGCGTTATAAATACCGGAATATTACGAGTACGAATGCGGTTGACTGCGGGATTATTATTGCCGGGAAGTACGGAACTCTGAATGAATTTACATTGCTCTATGATCTGTTAAAACCGATCGGGGTGCTGACCGGCACTGGTGGGATTACTGACGAGCTAAAAGCTTTAACCGACAAGGTTGTTAAAGATCCTCACCCCGAAATAGTATTTTCAGATTCAGCGATTGACTTAGTCATGCGACTTGAGAACTGTTTTAAACAACTGAAACGCTAGCTTTAAGTAACTGCCATTGGCATAATTATTGGTAGTTTTTTGCATACCACTTAGCAAATTTATACCAGATGTAGTCTTTAGGATCATGGCTTGTTTCTCCTTTGTCGTGACTTTCTGCCAAGGTGTAACCGCCAAATTCAGCAACCTTATCCAAAGAATTGCCCGACTCCCCCCGGGGTTTATCAGCAACAATCCCCCGGTATTCTTGGGAAAAAACCTTAACTTTGTCTTTATCTCTAAAGGCAATTGACTCGGTAAAACTGATCCGGTTGTCGTTTTTGGCTTTCATAATGGAAATAAAATCCTTGGGGTTAAACCACTCGGCGACGTCTTTCATGTAAGCGCCGGGAAAACCGTGGTAGGCTGGTATATCCCAAGAAGTATCGGTAATCGTGACCGGCCTGAGAACTTGATTATAGGCTTCATTAACTTTGTGGATGGTAACCTTAATCGGGTCGTGGTTCTGGATTTCGTCGATCTCCAGAATTACCTGTTCTACGGTTATCCCAAAATCATCGCAGGCCAAACGAGCTTCAAGAAGTTTCCGTTCGTTGCCGGTGGCCAGTAGAATGGTTGGCATAATTTTATTCTACCTAAAACTTCTATTATTATCGAATACATATCAGGCAGGACAGATATTTGCTTAATTGTTAGTTATCCTTTACTATCAAAAATATAACCGATAGCATTAAAAAGAACATGGATTAACAAGATGCAAAGAGAAACAGAAACAGTAGTAGTCGATAAAGTTTTGGAGTCTCATCGGCGTTCCAGATACAAGTTCAGCCAAAGATTTTTCTCTAACTCTAAATTCCAGGTCCTACTAGTAGCTATCC
>DATKGL010000009.1:0-13227 GCA_035510795.1 Patescibacteria group bacterium | reverse complement strand
TTAAGAACTAGTTTGATTTTTAACCTTTGTGGCTGGAAAGATTTTGGCGGCGAATTACCAGGAAAGCTCCTCCGCCAAGTGTGACTGCGGCGATTCCGGTAACAGTACCTAGTTCTGGCACGAAGGATACATTAACTACTGCAACATTCAGCCTTGCGGTAAGCCCGTCAACTGTTCCGCTGTTAGATCCATTTAAATTCCCCGAACTCGCAGTAACGTTTACGGTTAAACCGCTATAGCATTCGCTAGAAGTAAATATCACTATGTAAGTTCCGGTGTAATCAGTGCTATCACTCTCGCTAATAGAATTACACGTGGCTGTAACATTTGCGTTATTTACTGGGTTCCCGTTATGCGTGACTACTCCGCTTATATCAGTAGCACCCGGGCTTTGATCGACAGCCGCCCTCGCCAACGAGGCTGGCATAAGTAGCACTAGTCCTAAAGCGGCTATTGCAATAATGAATTTTCCTCTCATTGTTCTCCTCAACTTTCTATATGATTAATATGCTTGAAATTGTTTTATTTTGCAAGCAAGTTATGTAATATGTTGTCCTGCTTGAGAAAGATTTATGTTTTGCTAATTGTTAAAAATCCCTTGTTTGTTCAAGGTCGGGTGGGATTATCAAAGTTTATGGGCGGCAATATGCCTGCGGCGGATGATCAAGAACGCTCCGCCACCAAGGGTAATTGCACTAATGCCGGTAATTACGCCAAACTCTGGTACTGGAGATACATTAACAACAGCTACATAAACATTAGTATATGCTGAACTAACAAGAGCACTACCGGATCCACTAGCACTTCCATAGTATGCTGTTACTGTTACTGTAGAGTTAAGAGGACAGTCGCTTAGAGAAAAATTATTAGAATATGCTCCAGATGTAAGGGGACCAAGAGGTTCAATAGTGCCATTGCAATTTACTGATCCAGTAGCACCATATACAGGGAGGCCATTATGATTTACCGAAGTTGTTATATAATTCAGTGGATCGGCCATTGCAATTGCTGGTAAAATCAAAATAATTCCGGCGCTTAGCAAAGCTGTTATTAGAAATTTCTTCATATATGTTTATTACCTTATCTCCGCACCCAAAATCTGATGGATATAATTTAATATGACTTATAATTGCATAAAATACAAGCATAAAATATACAATAACTTCTCATCAGATAATATTAAATCTTTCTGCGTATAACTCTTTGGCTGATATAATTTAAACATATGCAAAAACGGGTTATCAAATCACTGAGTTTAACTGGGTTTGTGTTCGGTCTCTTTGGCTGGGTATATATAGTTATAAATTCAGAAGTGCACCCGTGGACACTTCACTGGCAACTGACTCACTTTGCTAAATGGCCGCACGAAGACACTTTTGGAGCTATCTGCTTCGCTGTATCGTTGATCAGTTTCTTTGTCTATAACCTTATCAAAAATAAGAAATCTTAGATTTACAGTTTAGAAATATTTTCTAACGAAATATAAAAGCAGCCATCAAGCCAACGTAAACCAGTTTAGTGACGGCATTGATAGTCATAGTCAGTATAAGATTATTTTTATTAAAGTAAGTAGTAACTAAAACTATGCCCAAGATTAAGGCAAATACCGGAGCCAGTATAGTAACGTGTCCAATAGTAGTGAAAGTAAACAAGATAAGCGATAAAATGGCCGCTAACACCGGATTAAATAGCATTGAGCCTCTTTGCTGGATCAGACCACGAAAGTATGTTTCCTCGGCTACGGCAAAGATTACCGTGCAAGCCGCGACTAACGGCAATGATGTAGTCCCAAATGTGTAGTGATGCCTGAGCATGACGTAACCAATAACACCCAGTACTTGGCCGATCACCGCCATTAAAGGCAGAACTGTCAGATATCCCCACTTACCAAGTTTAGATTCCTTAACCGGCTGATCTAAGACGAATATAAAGCGGTAAACAAGCGCTAAAGCTAAGATTGAATCATAAAAGACGACGGTCTGAGCATAGCGAGTACTTTGCGGCAGAGCCAGATTAATCATATTAGCGACCGGCAAGATAGCGGCTGAAATTGCCAACATGCGGGCTCGTTTCTGCCAAAGCGCCAGGCCAACAAGTAGAATAAAGGCCAAGGCATTTACATAAACACCAGCCAGGGCTTTATCAGCAAGAGTTACTTGAGCGCCAACTAGAACGACTACAATATAGGCAAAGATCCAGAAATCCTTAAAGTAAGGCTTCAAAGATTTAATACCCTTGCGGATAGATTTACTAATACTTTTGCTAACTTTTGCGTAACTAGATTTTTTGACAGTAGCCAGAGACTTGCGGTAGATTTTTTTAATCCGTTTACCTAGCTTTGAATAAGACGATTTAATAGAGTCCAACAGCGACATTTCTTTAATAGACTGAGTGATGGTATTAATAGTCATGATCTTTAACCCGCCACCCCGGCCTGCTTATAGGCGGCATAAATTAGTAGACCAATTAAAACCAAAAACAGCGGCGCGAAGTATTTTAAGTGTTCCCTGTCCTTCTTGGGAGTTTCGGCATAAACCAGTTCTACAACTATCAAAGCAATGATTAAAATAACAGTATTAAGTAAAAAAACTGTATTGTGTAAGCTTGAAGTATAATGAGAAGCTAACTTTAAAAACACTTTTAACTCTTCACCTGTTAATTAAAACATTATAATACTACTAATTACTAATACGGTCAATGATGTTTTATAACTTTAGTCTTAGACTTTTCGGGGTATTCATCATGTTCCATGCCTGTTTTTGGTCCGACTTTCTTTCCTTTTGATGATACTTCTTTGACTGAGTTGGTTTCCGTCTTATTGTCGTCTGTTTTATCGGCTGTAACTGTCACCTGATCTTCGGCGGCAGCAATAGTTTGTTCAGCCGGGACGGACTCTTTAACTGGTCTGCCATAAGCTTGCCTCGATAGTTTAATAACTTCCCTGGCTATATCATCACTGCCTTTGTCGGACAGCAGCACGGTTTGTCCGGACACCGGCTCTTGGGCAGTAACGGCCGATAATCTGGCATAGAAGTTATAAGCTGATTGGTTATTAATCTCATTTTCATTTATATGTGGTGTAAACAATGGCAATAACAGTTTCTCGTCTTGAGGATTACCGGTCCGAAAACAAACTACCGTACCGACGTTGGCCAGAATAATACCGACGGTTTGTTGGTCTTTTTGCTGTGAAGTTGACTGTTCAGCCATGGTCATCAGCAGCTTATATTTGCGCGACTCACTCAGCATTTGGACGAATGAAGGAGTGGCAAAGTTTTGGAACTCATCAACATATAGAAAATACGGCCGCCTGGCTTCTTTATCGATATGTACCCGGTGATAAGCCGCCAACTGTAACATAGCCAGTGTGGCAATGCCGAATAACTGCGAGGTATCCTCACCCAAGGCGCCTTTGGCAAAGTTACAGATTAAGATTTTACCGGAGTTTATAATATCGTCAAAGTCGATAGTAGACTTAGTTTGCTGTAGTACGAATCTGGCCGACGGCGATGAACGAAAGCGACCGATCTTAGCCGTAATACCGGCGCTCATCTTAACGCGTTGCATATTACCGGCTTGCCCAAGCTCGCTGCGCCAGAAGTCCTTCAGGTCTTCATTGGTCAGTCCGTCAATGATTTTATTCCGGTAAGTAGCGCTCTGCAGCAATTTTAAAACCGTAAACAAGGTCGCATCCTTAACAGTCATAGCCGTTTCGATAGTATTGCGCAGGACATACTCAATCCTATGTCCGCCGGTATCTTCATCCGAAAATATCTTCCTGAAAACTGATACCACTGCTTCGGTAATACGAGCCTGTTCACGTAACAGGTCGTTGCCGGTTAGCCCGGGCTTAACTTCCAGCAGGTTTAAACCAATTGGATAGTCTAAGTCATCAGGATTAAAGTAAACGACGTCTTTTAGCCGTTCTTTAGGAATATGCCTGATGATTGTTTCGGCTAAGTCCCCGTGCGGATCAACTACAGCTACGCCTTTGCCGTTTTTTATATCCTGGACAATAGCGTACTGCAGCATAGTCGTCTTACCACTGCCGGTGCCGCCAATAACATAAGTGTGGCGTTCTCGTTCAGCTTCGGTCAGACCAATTGCCGTGCTTGACCCGTGGAAATGATTTACGCCCAGCAGCACCTCCAGTTTTGAGCCGTTTTTTAACGATACCGGAGCCGGCAATTCCCGGCTGAGCGACTTAACGATATTCTCGGTCTTATGAGTCTGCTCACTTGGAAAATGATATAGATCAGCCACTTCCGAGACAGCCAGCAAACTGGAGCGACGCTTAAACGTTGACGGTAGACGCTTAGTAAAATATTCAAGCCGCCGCTTCTTGGTCGAAAATATAGAATTACCCCTGGCCTTCAGCGCCTGGTATTCCGGCATGGAGAAAGCCGCCAGCGCCGATTCAATGTTTTGGCGCCGCCATACCGCCTGCTGCTTGCTGTCACTCAAAACTAATACCCGAATATCGGCCCGAAACATCGACTGGTTCAGTTTGTTATGGATGGACTCCACCAGCTCCTGCTCAAACATGGTCAGCGTCCGGGCCGGCTTTAGCCCCAGCTGAGCCTGGTGTTTCTGGTAGGCATCACGCTGAGATGACATGTAACTTTCCTTGGAAGCACCATGAACAGTACTGGTGACAAGATCAGTCGAGGCAAAAGACAGCTTATTGAGGCCGCTAACCATACCGCTTAAGAATGAGAAACGGCTTTTGTTAAGATCGTCTAAGATATTTTCGTTACGCATAATTTTCAGTCTTATGGCCCCGATCTCCCGGATATTGGCGGAGCTTAAGACAATCTGGAAGACCATCAGCTCATGCTCGCCAAGTTTGGTCATGGCGCCGGTCAGATAGGACAGCGGATCGTGAACATCCAGTAAATCATGCCTCTTTAGGGGATAAGCAAAGTGCCGGCTTTGGTTAAACTCCGTTACCTGGGCTGAGGCAAGATCAAGCCCGGCCAGCTCATCAGTCACCTTCTGCAGCCGTAATTCCGGCAAATAAGAAACGATGGTGTGCCTGAATAGGGCTTCGGCGCTAGCGGGCAGACGGACTATATAACGGATTCCCCCGCCCCTGGTAGCAACGGTTTCCAGCGAGAAAACCGTTGCCGGCTTATTCGATCTGCTAATCAAAGACTGTTGGTTATCCAAGGTATGTAACACTGCGAATAAGGCTTCAGTAGCCGCCGGTTGCTTATCGCTAGAGGCCGGTGGTGTCAATTCCAGGCAGACATAGGCCTGATTCCTTAGCCGCCGAACATATATCAGCCGGAGCAGGATTTTGCCAAGTAAGAACAGGCCTAAGCCGACTCCAAAAATGACAGCCAGCCAAGGAATGACCTGCCGTAAGATATGCAGCCAGTGAGTAATTACAGGTTCGGTGATGACACTACTCCTATCGGCTGATGGATAAAGTTAAACTGCTCAGCCGCCCGGGCCGGATATGTTTCCTGATTAACTTCGTCCCAGGCGACAACGTTCATCTGTGACACCGTCCAAGCACCGGTTGTCGAGTCAACACTTTCCACGAAGGCGACATGACCCAGTCCGTTATCGACATCGGAGATTTGCATGATGGCGCCGTAACTGGGAGTGTGATCAACCACGTAACCGTCTTTAGCGGCCCGCGACGCCCAGGTCGCAGCATTGCCCCAGGTATTAGGGATCGGCTCGTTTATCTGAGCCCGCAGTAACGATACCCAATAGGTGCAATTACCGAAGGCATAGGTGTCAGAGGTGTCGCCCGGGCCGTTATACAGCGTGCCGGTGGTACTGATGGTATTACTGCCGGCCAGAGCGACGATCGCCAACATCGGCAAGAAACAAATGGTCAGTATAACCCCAGCTACCAGTAAGCCGACTTTTTTCATTGACGACGTGGATCTCACGAAAAGTGAGGGAATCATAGGTGATAGAGTTCCGCCGGATTAGTTGTTATCAGCGGGTGTTCCTTGGCGGAAGCGACGACTTTGACGGCAACGTGGTTTTGATCGGCAATGATCAGCGCCTCGCCTTTATCGCAGGTCAGTAGGAAGTTCCGCTCGTACTCGCTTAAGTTAAACTCCGACACAACGTACTTAATGGTGGTGGTATCTTGCCTCATTAGAATCCTTAGTGAACTTTGCGAAGCAATTGCCCGCCCGTAATCATTTTTCAGAAAATCACTGGCCTGCTGCGAGATAATCGACACGCCTAAGTAATACTTGCGCGAACGCCGTACCAGGGAGGCCACAAAACGGGCGCTTTCCTCGTGCTGCAACAGTACCCAGCCCTCATCAATTACCAGCAGCCGTTTCTCGGGGTTAGCTTTGACCTGATTAGCAACAAAGTTAGAGATAATCAGCATCATGATCTGGCGCAGCGATTCGGGCATATCTTTAATATCGAAAATTACCAGCCGGTTACCGAGCTCAATGTTGGTCTGGGCGTTAAAGACATCGGCCAGTGAGCCACTGATATATTTCTCCAGCCTCTCACATAGTTTCAGTTGCCCGAGATTATGCAACTCGCGGTAGAGATCTTCCAACAGCGGCATGCCTTTCTTGGCCGCCTTATACATTTTAAGGATGGCTTTATCGACAGCTGCCTTTTCGGGTGAGCTAAGTCCCTCAGCCATCAGTGAAATGACTTCAGTCAAGTCTTGGGTGTGCTCCGATAAATCTTGGCGGCTGCGGTTGGTGGCGGCGACATCAAACGGGTTAATTTTTTCCCGGGACTGGGCTGAGAGTTTGATATAAGTACCCTTAACTGACTCGCTCAGGCGCTTATACTCACGCTCCGGATCAATCACGATGACTTTGGTGCCTTGCATCAATTGGCGCAGGATCTCGACTTTAGTAGCATAACTCTTACCGCTGCCGGACTGAGCAAAAACGATGCTGTTGGCATTATGCAAACTGAAGCGGTCTAAAATAACCAGCGAGTTATTAGACTTATTAACACCGTAGAGAATGCCGGACTCCTGTACCAGCTCGGAGCTCATAAACGGGAATGTCAGGGCCGCCGAACTGCTGTCTAAGTTACGCTTTTGACTGAGGATATCCTCGCCTCTGGGTAAAACCGATTGCAAACCATCCAACTGCTGATAACGGGCGACTTTGGTATAAAACAGCCGGGCGGAGAGGACAGTCTCCAGCAACTTGGTCGTCTTATCCAGCTCGGCCAAGGAATCAGTCGTGATCGTCACGTAGATTGAAACCTGGAACAGTTTTTCTTGCCCGCGCAGAATTTTATCACGCAAACCTTGAGCCGATTCCAGTGGATCAGTGATCTCCGGCCCGATAATTTTACCGGAGCGCTGCATGGCTCGCTTGGTTGATTCCAACTCGGTGATTTTACGGTGCAGTTTGGGCAAAGCTTGCTGGGCATCAACGTGGCTCATATGGTAGGAAATATCGGCATTATGGTTGAAGTTAATCAGACTGTTCAGCCAGCCGGAGCTGGCCACAAACGGATAGCCGGAAATAAACAGTGTCCGGACAAACTGATTATCTATAATCAGGTAACTGGTCTGTTCTTCCAAGCCGCTATAGGAGAGGATATCGATCTCATCCTGTTCACCGTAACTGAGCGCCAGTTCCTTGGGGCGCTGGTCCCGGCGCAGCCGCCAGTCATCGTACTTGGTTTTGGGAATGACAATCATCTCATAGAAGTCTTTCATAGGTATGACCTCCCCAGCAGCTCAAAGGTTTGATTGAGCAGCGGCTGGCGCTTAGCCTGGCGGGGATTATAGAAACTGTAAAACAAGTCCAGCATTTCCAGACTGCTTAGTTCCCGGCTTTGCATCCCCAGCCGGCTGAGACCCTTGGCTACGATATCAGCTGACAAGCTTAGCTGTTCTTTTATCAGATCAAAGTCCTGATCCTGGGTGGCATAAGGAATAATCACATAGAAATGACGGGCTAAAATCTTATTAGTGGTAATTAAGTCGCTGACGAACTCCACGTAATTGGCTACCTGGGCCTTATAGACGGCTTCCGGCTCACCAAGTAAATTAGCCTGAAAATCCTCAATGTATTTATCCATATCCATTTCCCTGATCCGGACTAGTACCTGCAGCTGACACGGCAGGGCGTTTAAGAAACTCTGATAGGTATCGATCAGGGCGTCCTGTTCAGCTTCGCTTTTAAGCTCAAAATTAACGGCTGAGACTTGTAATATCATGCGGTAGCGGCCTCCCGGCAGCAGCAAGACGTTATCGCGGGCACCCTTGATATCGATCTGGTGACGCGAGCTGAGCTTTTTATTTGACTTCTGTAATATGGACACGCAGACCTCCTTTGCGGTTATTTCTAAAGTGCAATTTAGCCCTAGGATCAGCCATCGCGGTTTCCAGCCGCAACCGCTGTAGGGGCGTCAAAATATCTGTCAGGCGACTAGCAGCGACTGGCTCTTCCCCATCCTCGGCCTTGTCGTCCGGCTGATCAGGTTCGATGTCATTGTTTGCCCGGCGTAAGTACATATCGTTTTTGTTAAAGATGTAATACCTCGGCCGAACAGCATAGTGAATTAGTACCACCAGCCAGAGCAGAACTATTTTATCTTTCAGCCGGATCGCCATAATACCCCCCGTCAACCAGATAAAAAAACTAATGGCGCATTTAATAATAGTTAGATGCATGACCGGCGGGATTATCAGATAGATAGCGCTGGCGACGAATATGGGAGCTATTAACAGAAACAGCTGCGGCAACGTCAAGCTACCGGCAATCTTGTCTTCGACGGTTGTTACTTGAGCTGGTACGGTTGTAGTTTTCATTCGCTGGCCTCCTTAGTCGAACTTGTTGACCTTGATTTTGTTATATAACTGACGCCGGTCATAAATTGGCTGCCCAGTTTACGCATCGCCTTGGGAGCCACGCTGGCGTAGTTAAGTTGCATTAAAACACCCTGGGTTTTAAGCAGTGTCATCAGCGTAGCCAGTCCAACTACTACCGACATAATTGGGTCTAGCGTACCGCTGGAACTGCTGGCTACCATGCCGGCAAAGATCGAAGCTGCCAATAGCAGAATCACGACATGGACAAACAATACAAAAACAGTTGTCAGGTAGGTCTTGACGGCGGTCATGGCAAAGTCTTTAAAGCCGGGGATCAGCCAAAGCAGTACGACCAACGGCGATAGGATGGCGCCGACGTAAAGCGTCACTAAACGGGTAACGTAGTAAATCACCAGAATCACCGCCAACACCAAAAAAGCCACCATAATCAGCAAAACCACCAAGCTGAGGGCCCCGGCCTGGGCGGTCACGTTAGACAGCGACGTCCAGACTGCCCCGATCGGAAATGAAGCATAGAGCGCATCAATCATACCGTTCGATAAGCTGATAATGCCGTCAACCGCAAAGATCGAGGTATTTATCAGTAGAAAGGCCAGAGCCAGTTGCGGCAGCATATGCTTAAAATCAATCTCATCCAGTCCCAGGGTGGCGGCACTCATAATATGAAAGCCCAGTAGCACCACGACCAGCACAAACAAGGCATCGGCAATGCCGACTATCGCCAGCCACAAACCAAAAACACTGGAATTAGCGGCCATTAACGGCGTCCCACGGGTAAAGTACTTCAGGGCATCAATAAAAGGCGTAGCTGCCGACTCAATAATATTTCTAAACAGTCCGACGATGGCATCTACTAGGACATTAATCAGACCGCCCGAAACTTTCGCCGGCTGAATAGCACTCAGCGTTGGCATATTGCCCAGCCCCGCCCCACCGGAGCTTTGATAAGCGTGAGATAGAATACCAGTCAGGACGGTTGCCGCAATTACAATCGCCAGACCGATCAGAGCGTTACGGATAACCCTCTTGGCGTGTTCCAGCTTATCCGGCTGACCGGAGCTGGTCATATAGTTGATACCACCGGTTACTAGGAAGAAGGTTGCGGCTAAGCCGGCCAGACCGCCCAACACTAGCACAACCGGCGTAACGAAGGCTTTCATGGCAGTGCCGGCGGCTGACACGTCAGCCATCTTGGAAATTAAGATGACTGCGTGTCCTCTCATGGGATTAACTCCCGAAGGCGTTAGTCGCTAAAGTCGTCACAATATTACTGAGGACGAAGGCGGCAATCACAATCACCAGGCCTATACCTGAATACATCAGGGTACGTTTAGCTTTATCTAAGTGCTCGGGATTGCCGGAGCTGGTGATATAGCTAAATCCCCCCATTACAAAAAAGCCGGTCGCTATAAGACCGGCAAGTCCTGCAATAACCTCTATGAGGCTTTGTATAAAATTGCTTACACTGGTTACGTCTGCTGTCGCCGCCAGGGCCCTATTACTGAATATTAAAGGCACACCGAAAGCCACATATAGTGAAGTGAACTTCACTATAAGATTCGTTTTCATATATCCCTCCTTAGTTCAGCGTAAGAATACCTAACGATTTGACTAATGTCAATAGTTATTATTTAATACATAAGCTTTATTCTATATAATTAACTACGGTTATTTATGTCAATAATGACACTGGGTAACTATTCCTTGATAGAAAGTAGCAATTAAAAAATTTAATATTGGCTCCCCCCAGTGGACATACTTCAAAACTCAGAGAATAAACAGTTTACTATCAAATTCTATTTACAAAACCAAAATTACCAATGTTTAAGAGGTTTGATCCTCAAAGGTCCTTTGTCTTCTTCGTCTGCTATCAATGCTTTGTAATATGTTGATTGTCGGCTAGTTTTTCTTTTTATCTGTTGTAATTTACTGAGAACTTCAAGATCGAGACCTTGTTCTTCTAGGCAATTGCCCCAAGCTTCATAGCTATATTTTTGACCGTTTGGCAGTAGGTGTAAATGGGCTATCCTTTCAGTGACGCCTGCCCGACCCTCCTCGATAGTACCTTCTTCGCTTTCAACTGCTTGTTGAGTAAAATATCCAGTTAATACATTTGCTGCTAAAAGGTTCAGTTGTTTAAGGAATTTACTGTCTGTGGCTTTCTTTTTACCGAGCTGTATCCTAAATTCCCTATCTATCAGAAAAATGGCGCTTTTGTCTTGGTTTCTCCATTTGCAAACGTATATTTGAGGATCTTTTGGATGTTTATGGATTTCTAATTGTACTTCGCCGACGTCAGTGGTTTCCCAAACAACCATAAGCCCTCGCTTATTCATAAACCTTCGCCTGTCTGTTAAATAGCGATTAAAAAGATGGTTTATTCTCTGATCTATGTCGTCTTCACTTTCTTCCAGCTGATATTCGTGAGGCAGGTCAGAACTTGAAAATTCGTTCAAAGGATGTAGCTCGCCTTTATCTAAAGCGGTTTCCTTGCGGATAATGCCGTCCATATGTTTACCGTTATTATCTTCAACGCTGAATATGGAAAATGGGCGAACCTTTCCTTTTAGTTTGCTGACTGCTTCACAGGCTTCGTTTAATTTCATATCCACTTCCTCTGTATCTACATCGTAAGCATCAAAACCCTCTTCAATATCATGAACTTCCATAATGAAGCCATCTCCGAGTGGTATCCTTTCTCTAGGCCCCGGTAAGAGCTGTTCGTCCAATGTTATCTCACTCTGTGTTATATCTGCGAATGCTCTATGTATTGTTTTTTCTAAGTCGGGGAAGTCTTTTATGGCTTTCATTGACTGCTTAGTATCTAATGACATTGCCGGATAGGTAACTCTGAACTCTTCCATGAGCACATCGCTACTTAAAAGAAGCGCTTCTAACAAATCGGTATCCTCCGGATACCTCTCGGCTAAGTAGTGGTAAACGGCATCTACATGCCCTTGGTATGCATTTGTTCCGCTAATTAAGTCTTCAAGAACTGTCTTATACATTTCCTCGCTAGGCAAAGTCTCATGTATAAGGCCTCCGACGCGATGTCGTCTGGTGTACTCATCTATGCCTATCTTAGCTATGGCGATATTGACTTGTTGAATGTATATCGTTTGGACGTCATCTAACCGACCTCTTATTCTTTTGGCGTTTTCTTTGACATACTGTTGCCTTGTCTCTATCGGCAGTCCGGATAATCGTTCAAATTCGTTATCACTGAATACATCTTCAAGATCTATTTTTAGATGAAAGTTTTCATTTGGTCCTCTTTTCAGATATCGTTGACATAATTCAAGTATAGTCATGTTGGCGCTCATGGTTCTGATTTGCATGTCAGTCAAGTCATAGCGTGTTTGGGCGCCTACTGACCACATTTTATGGTATCTTCCCTCCATTGGTAGAGTATCGGTCTCGAATATAGCAATTTTAAGACCCCTTATTAGTGCCGCCGGGTTATCTGACAGTCTTAAGAGTGAGCGAACAAATTTATAATAGTTATCGCTGACAGATTGCGGGTCATTCCCGGTTACGCTTTCAAAGTAGCTTTTAATATATGTATCGGTCATTAATTCCTGGGCTATGCTAGCTTTTTCAACCGATGCTATAAAACTCGCTATACTTTCTGGCGTAAGGTCGGCTTGATGGTTTCTTATATATTTGCTGATACTTTCCGTAAATAGTCCGATGTATATTTGCCTCTTCGACTCGGGAACTGAGCTGGTTGTCATCCAACTCTCCAGAATGGTTTTAGTGAGCTCTGGGTCGTCAATAAATTCCTCTGGAGCCCAATATTCTCCGAGTGCTCTATGAAGAGCTTGCCTTTGCTGGCGTACTAATTTTTTGTCGGCTAGCTTGCTTTTGCCATTAGTGCTATGACTAAGGTCTTCAATTATGTGGTGAGCATTTATAATTATGTCTTTTTGTTTTTTGAAGGCTTCCTGGTCGACATCAACCGCTTCATTAAGAATATGTTCCCAGTTAATTTCAGAAGGCGACTCTTGTTGGTCGGTTGGAACTTTTTCTTCAGTTTTTTGTTCGCCCAGTCTTTCTAGGCGATTGACAATACCCATATGCAATGAAGACAATAGCTCATACGCAGTCAAGGCCTCACTGTAATAGGGGTCTTGCTTTGCTTCTTCAAGAAGCCATATTGCTGATTCGGGATCGCTAGCCACGTCATCCATAATCTGACGACGTGCGACCAATGCGTCCTCAACTCGAAGTTCGCCTAACATATTAGAATTACAATAACACAAATAGCGATATCAGTCAAGCTTGGCGTATTGTGCTGTACCCATTATTCTAGACAGTATTGTCTACAATAAGTAGCAATAGCTAACAAACTAGTTAATGGAGGTTCATGCTATGCCCAAACGTCATGTTATTCGTCCGGATGTTAAAGCCCAGATATTAAAACGGTTAAA
>DATKGL010000008.1:0-23622 GCA_035510795.1 Patescibacteria group bacterium | reverse complement strand
ATAAGTTGCCCTGGTATCCTAGGTAATGCTATACTAACACCTAGAGATATAGATTAAACAAACACCATGTCGTATAAATTGGCAATATTAAATCAAAAAGGCGGGGTAGGGAAGACTACGACTGCCATTAATCTTAGTGCCTGCTTGGCGAAATGCGGCCACCATGTCTTACTGGTTGACCTGGATCCTCAGGCTAATGCTACCAGTGGGTTAGGGCTTGTATCTGTCGATGAAGACCCGAGCTCATATGAAGTTTTGCTGAACGACAACTCGCTTGAGCGAGCGATTAAGCACACATATATAGATAAACTTGATATTTTACCATCTAAACCAGCCTTAGCTGCATCCGAAATCGAGTTAATTAATGTACAGAACCGAGAAAGCGTTCTAAGAAAAGTCCTCGCTAAACTAAACTATGAATTTATAGTAATTGATTGCCCGCCGGCTTTAGGGCTATTAACGATAAATGCTTTGGTAGCATCTACTAGCCTTATAATACCAGTACAGGCAGAGTACTATGCCCTGGAAGGACTGGGGCAACTTTTATCCATTATTCAACGCGTTAAAGAAACATTGAATCCTAATTTAAGTATCCTGGGTGTTTTGTTAACGATGTTTGATAAGCGCACAACACTGTCAGTTCAGGTGTCTAATGAGTTAAATCAACATTTCAATGATAAAATGTTCACAACAGTAATTCCGCGCAATGTGCGATTGGCTGAAGCTCCCAGTTTTGGTCTGTCAATATTCGAGCATGATAAATGGTCAAAAGGGGCGCGGGCCTACAAACAACTCTCGAAGGAGGTTGAAAAACGAATCTATGGCTAAATCTACAGCAAAAAGGGGTTTAGGCAGGGGATTTGATAGTCTTTTGCCGAAAAATCTAGATATTTCTTTAGTCATAGAAGAGGGTGAACGGATTCACCAGATAAAACTTGATTTAATTGAGCCTAATTCTAATCAGCCCCGCCGGACTTTTGAACTGTCAGCTCTCAATGAGCTAGCCGATTCCATCAAAGAACACGGCGTATTGCAGCCGATTATTGTTACGCCCAAAGACAATGACGAGGGTTATATAATCATTGCCGGTGAAAGAAGATGGCGGGCGGCTAAAATTGCCGGATTAGCTAAAATTCCGGCCGTAATTCGATCCAGCAGGGAATTAGAGCGCATCCAAATTGCTTTAGTTGAAAACGTGCAACGAGTAGACTTGTCGCCGCTTGACCAGGCCCTGACCTTTGACCAGCTCCATAATCAGTTCAACATGAGTGTTAACAGTATTGCCCAGCGACTGGGTAAAGCTTACCCGACTATTAATAATATTTTGCGACTCTTACAGCTGCCTGATCATGTGAAAGAAGCACTGGCTGAAGGCAAGATCACCGAAGGTCATGCCAGATCACTTCTGTCGTTGATGAATTATCCCGAAAAGCAAACAGAACTAATGAATTCAATTATTAAGAATGGCTGGTCGGTTCGCCAAGCGGAACGCTTTGTGACAGTTTTTAAATCCACTAACCACAGCGCTGAAACAAAAGAAATTAAAAAGCGAATGCAAACCAGTACGCCGCAGACCAAGCGACTAAGCGAAAAGCTCAATACACCGGTTAGTATCCGACTTACGGCTCACGGCGGAAAACTTGAAATTGAATTTAAGTCAACTGACGATCTACGAAGTCTACTCAAGCGCCTGCTGAAGCTAAAATAATTTAGAAGACTTTATATTCACTGACGGGTGTAATCCGAATAACGAGTTTACCTAGTATTTCATTGACCGGGACAGTACCAAATACTCTAGAATCTAATGAATCCGGGCGATTATCCCCCATAACGAATATATGATTAGGCGGCACAGTCAAATTAATGTTACCAGAGGTATATCCAATAACTTTGCCATAAGGCAGGGTGGAGTCAGGATCAAAGCCCTTCGGGTGAGCTTTGTTATATATGGTAACTTTACCGTTACTAATAACGAGATGATCGCCAGGTAAGCCGATTACTCGTTTAATCAACTGATCGGAACCCGTTAAAGTCAAGTTGGAAATGTTAGGTTCCTGGAAGACGACAATATTACCGCGGTCAGGGATATAAGCGTGACCTGTAATTCTGGCCCAGGTACGAGGTAATTTTAATACAATCAAGCGATTACCGGTCTGCAGAGTTGTTTGCATACTTGGACCATCGACCTGATATTGCTGGAAAACAAAGAAAGTCAGGAAAAGAGCAATAATCGGGGCAATTAAAATTACCAGTATCGTGCTGATAATACTGGGGATATTTCTGCTGCTGGTTTGGGTCACAACTTCAGAATCGGGCTCAGCGTCAGGATATTTATTTGGCCCGGCGGGCGGAGGGTTTTGCTTCTTTTTGGATCTAAATTTTAGCATTACAGAGCCTCATTATACGGTAATTACCCAATTATTAGTATTTTAAAAAGTTGATAGATATCATTGATTTTATTTGAACTTTAGCCTTATCCAATAATGCTAATGTCAAGCAGTTTGCTATAATTACTTATTGAAAATGAGAGACTTTATCGAAAAACTAAAACCGAGTAACGGTTTTTCGAATGTTTTACATTTGTTTTTAGTTATTTTAGTACCTTTGCTGGTATTAATTTTAGTAAGAATCAATTTTTTCCAGCTGGCTTTGGCCATTATTTTGTTAAGTAAATGGCGTATGTTTGCTGTAAAACCGCGTTACTGGCCGGCTAATATTAGAGCCAATGGTGTCGATATTATTATCGGCGTTTCTATTGTTTTCTTCATGATTCATACCAACAGCTTACTTTGGCAGCTGGTCTGGACGGCTCTATACGTAACTTGGTTAACGGTTATTAAGCCGATGGCGACCGTTTTAGGGGTATCTTCGCAGGCCATGCTGGCTCAACTGTTCGGACTAATGGCTATATTCTTAGAATGGCCGTCCGCACCTCTCTACGGCCTAGTTGCGGCCAGTGGATTGGTCTGCTATATCTGCGCCAGACACTTTTTTGACGGCTACGAAGAACCCTACAGCAAACTTCTTTCATATACTTGGGCATATTTTGCTGCCGCCTTAACCTGGCTGTTGGGGCATTGGCTGCTTTTTTATGGGCTGTTTGCCCAGCCGACAGTTTTACTGACTGTTATCGGATATGGTATAGCTGCACTGTATTACTTTGATCACAACGACCGGTTATCTAAATTACTTCAGCGCCAGTTTGTCTTTATAATGTTAGCAATAATTATTTTAATATTATCGCTGTCAAACTGGGGTGATAAGATTGTCTAAGGGAGGGGAAATGATGACAGAAAACGATCAAATTGATAAAGCGACAGACGACCTGGAACAGGCTGATCCTAACGAGTGGCATCATTTGCATGGTGGGCGCCTAGTCAAAGATGACTCTTCGAGCCGAAAATACTTTTCATTTCCGCAACGCATAGTCGAAAAATCCGCCAAGCGCAAGAAGCTCGACCCCAAAGACTATTTATTTCGAGCCGCCATATTGTTAGTAGTGATAATCAGTGGCCTAGCTGGATTTTTGGGCGGTTGGCTAGGAGCCTCGCGCTATAACAGCACTCATTCTCTGACGCCAATTGCCACTGGGACAGGCGAGGTAGTGGTTAGTGATAACGGTGACACAATTAATAAGATTGCTTCGACCGTCGGACAAAGCGTTGTTTCTATTGATGTCACAAGTCAGTCTACGACCAGTGATTCAACTGATTTATTTGGTTTTACCGGCGTGTCGCCTCTCAGTACTCAGCAAGAAGATGCCGGTACTGGGATTATACTTTCAGCCAATGGCTTGATTATCACTAACCGCCACGTCATACCCGTAGGGACGACCAGCGTTTCGGTAACGCTGTCAGACGGCACCCAATATAACAACGTTAAAGTAATCGGTGAAACCTCACAGACCGACAGCTTAGACATCGCTTTTCTGCAAATTCAGAATCTTAACGGCCGGCAGTTGGTTCCGGCCACGATAGGGAACTCCAGTGATATGCAAATTGGTTATCCAGTCGTTGCAATTGGTAATGCTCTTGGCCAGTTCCAAAACACGGTTACTAGTGGCATTATTTCTGGATACGGACGAAGCATTCAAGCGGGCGATACCAGTGATACATCAGAAGAAAACCTAGTTGATTTATTCCAGACCGATGCCGCTATCAATGAAGGGAACTCCGGCGGGCCGCTTGTTAATTTAAATGGTCAAGTAATCGGCATCAACACCGCCATCGCTAGCAACGCCCAGAACATCGGGTTTGCCATTCCAATCAATGACGTCACAGGGTTAATCAAAAGCGTTGAGCAGACAGGCAAGCTTCAGCAGCCCTACCTAGGGGTCGTTTATATTCCAATAACGAATGACGTCGCTCAGCAGTACAATCTAAGTGTCAATCAGGGTGCTTGGATTCCCCCATCAGGTGTAATAGGTCAGGATCCTGTAGAATCTGGTAGCCCGGCCGCTTCAGCCGGCTTACAGAGTGGTGATATTATTACAAAAATTAACGGGACGGCCATTAATGAGAACAATAGTCTGACATCAATTCTTGATCAAGATTCCGTTGGTCAGACCGTTAATCTTACAGTTATCAGAAATAGCAAAACTATTTCAATTCAAGCGACGCTCGGTACAGTCCCAACAAGCTAAGTTTTTACAAAAAGTTGAATAAAATCATCAGTAAGAGATAGCTTATAGCCGTACTTTTTAGCTATTGAAGCTAGTTGTTGGTGTTGAGGCGGCAAACTCTCGGTAATAATGTAGCTTGGCGGATGATTGTGCTTAGCGGTGTTATCAAATAGTCGGCGGTACAGATCAAGCCCGTCTTTGCCGCCAAATATGGCATGTTTTGGTTCAAACATGGCCGATTCATTGATTATATGTTCAGCGGGAACGTAGGGGAGGTTAGCGGCTATCAGGTCATAATCTGAGTAATTATTATTTAGTAAATCCTGAAGATAAGAATGAGTTTTTACGCCCAATACCCGGGAGTTAAGTCGGGCCATTTTTAAGCATTGTTTATCAATATCTATAAGATCAATCTGGCAGCCTTCTAGCTCCAGTGCCAGCGTTATACCGATACAACCCGACCCGCAACCAATATCAGCAATTTTTGCGTCATCGGGCAAAGGAATTTTTTTAATAACATCTATCATTGTTTCGGTTTCAGGTCTCGGTACCAGCGTATGGTGATTGACTAAAAACTCGCGCCCGTAAAAGTAAGCTTTCCCCCTGATATAGGCGAGCGGCTCATTGTTCTCTCGGCGCGCAACCCTCAATTCTATTTGTTTAATCTTGGGTTGACTCGGCCTAAAATCGGGACGGGCAAGAATTTCAGCTCGATTAATGGACAATGTATCTTCAAAAATGACTAAGCAGTCCAATCGGGCCGTTGATATTCCGGCCGCCTTAAGCCTGTCGGTCTGTCGTTTTAATAGTTCAGCTAGACTCGGCGATGAGTTCTTTTTCATATGATTGGAGTTTTTCAATAAGGTCATCAATCTCCCCATTCAGAACACCGTTCACATTGCTTCGGGAGTAATTGATTCGGTGATCAGTCACGCGGTCTTGCGGGAAATTGTATGTCCGAATTTTTTCCGAGCGGTCACCGGAGCCGATTAAGTTTTTGCGTTTGTCGCTTAAAGCCTGCCGATCGGCTTCTATTTTAATAGCCAGCAAACGTGATCGCAAGACGCCTAATGCTTTGTCTTTATTTTTAATTTGCGATTTCTCATCCTGGCAAGTCACAACAATTCCAGTTGGCAGGTAAGTAATCCTGACGGCAGAATCGGTTGTATTCACGCTCTGGCCGCCATGTCCGCTGGACCTGAAGACGTCTATTCTCAGATCTTTTGGGTCAATACTTACATCTGTTTCCTCGGCTTCAGGAAGTACAGCAACTGTTACTGTTGAAGTGTGGATACGACCCTGTGATTCGGTAGAAGGAACTCTTTGAACGCGGTGAACGCCAGCTTCATACTTTAATTGTTTATATAAATCAGACCCTTTGATCCCGAAAATTATTTCTTTGAACCCGCCGACATCACTTGGACTTTCACTGATCAATTCAACTCTATGACCATGCCGTTCAGCCCAGCGAAAGTACACTTTATATAAATCGCCGGCAAATAGACTTGCTTCGTCACCGCCGGCCGCTGCCCGGATTTCAATGACAACATTTCTTTTATCATTGGGGTCTTTGGTATTCAGCAGGTCTGCTAATTTTATGCTAATAACCGATAGCCGATCGTTTATCTCGACTATTTCATTATTGGCCAGCAGAGCTAATTCGGGCTCTGCGCTATTAGTTAAATGATGTGCTTCGCTTAACTTTTTTATTGCATCGGCCCTGTCATTGAATAAACCAATGATATTTTCGAGTTCCTGTGTCCGTTTAGCTATTTTTGGATAGTCCGGTTGCTTATAGATATTCGGATCTTGTAACTGTTGTTGAAGTGTGTCTAACTCCTGTCTCAGTGAAATTTCATGTTGTTCCATTGTGTTCTCTCTAATCAATATAAATAAAAATACGTAAAAAAGTAACCAGTATTAATTAAAACAGCTAACCGATTTTCTGAGATGTTGTTTTCTGTTGGGTTTTTGGTTTTGGAGTTTTACGCTTACTGGCTTGTTCGGCTTTACGCTGGCGGGCTTCTTGCCCGGCGGCCGCCCGAGCTTTGAATTTATCTACTCTTCCTTCGATGTCTAAAACGCGTTCCTCGCCGGTGAAGAAGGGGTGCGAATAACTGGTTATATGTACCTTTGCCAGAGGATATTCCTTGCCGTCGTCCCATTTTATTGTCTCTTCTGTAATAATAGTTGACCGCGTCAAAAAAGCCTTGCCATTGTTAAGGTCTTGGAAAACTACTGGCCGATAATTATCAGGGTGTAAATCTTTTTTCATATTTTGCTCATTGAACTATACACATCTGTTGTCCTTCGGTCAAGCAGTGGGAAAGGCGGCTATTGAACAATTACGCTGTTTCTAATATAATAATGCCCAGAATAACTAAGCAATTTGGGTTGGCAAGTCCTCTTTATTAGTGAATACTTGATCTGATAAAGGTGCCCAAATGGTGTGAAAGGATTATATAGATGGCCGTAGAATCATTAGACGTTAAAAAATTATTAGAATCAGGTGCTCATTTTGGTCATAAAACAAGCCGCTGGCACCCTAAAATGGCTCCATACATATTTGGTAAAAAAAATGGAGCTCACATTATTGACCTAACCATAACCGTCCAGAAACTAGATGATGCCCTCGGTTTTATAACTCAAACCGTAGCTCAGGGCAAACAAATATTGCTGGTAGGCACTAAACGTCAGGCCAAAGACATTATTAAGTCTGTAGCGGAAACAACTCACATGCCCTATGTTAATGAGCGCTGGTTGGGCGGTATGTTAACCAATTGGACAACAATCGGTGGCCAGGTTAAACATCTTAAAGATTTAGAGTCTAGAATGCAAACAGGGGAACTTAGTGCGAAATATAGCAAACTTGAAGTTCAACGTTACCAGGAAGAAATTGATCAAAAAAATCACATGTATGGCGGTATTAAAGAAATGGCCGCCCGCCCGGGAGCTTTATTTATTGTCGATATCATACATGAGATAAATGCCCTAAAAGAAGCTCGAAAACTAGGCATACCAGTTGTCGCAATAGTTGATACAAATGCCGACCCCAGCTTGGTTGCTTATCCGATTCCTGCCAACGATGATGCTATAAAAACTATTCAGTTGATAACTGATCACGTCAAACTGGCAATTGAACGCGGCAAGTTAGAACCCAAGAAAACAGCTGATACTAAAGATAAGCAGGAGTAATTAATCATGATTTCAAGTTTTGGCGAAATTAAAAGATTACGCGAGCTAACAGGTGTTGGAATGACTGATGCCAAAAAAGCTCTGGAAGATTCAAGCGGCGATTTTGACGCAGCTCTTTCTGCTATGAGAAAAAAAGGTCTGACTAAAGCCGAAAAACGAATGGAGCGAGAAGCCCGGGCCGGCGTTATTGGTACCTATAATCACAATAACCGGATTGGCGTGTTGGTCGAGGTCAATTGCGAGACCGATTTCGTAGCTCGTAATGAAATATTTACCAATCTCGTAAAAGATCTAACTCTGCATATTGCCGCTTCCAACCCGGAATATTTAACAGTTGATGACATCCCACTAGCGGTCAAGAAACAAGTTACCGATGATTTTTCGGATAAACTGAAAGCTGACAATAAACCCGCCGAAATGATAACAAAAATTGCGGGAGAGCAGGTTAAAAAGTATTTTGACGAACGCTGTCTGCTTACTCAGCCATTCGTTAAGGACCCCGATCAAACTGTCGGGGATTACATCAAACAGAACAACGCAAAACTTGGAGAAAATATCGTAGTTCGGCGCTTTGCCCGGATGGCTCTTGGCGAAGTCTAGTAGTATACTGTGATTTAGAAATATGGATCCTGATAAAATCGTTAAAGATACCGAAAAAAAGACCCAAGATTCAATTGAACACTTTGTTAATGAATTGAAAAAAATCCGTACAGGTCGGGCTAATGCTGGTATGCTTGAAGGTTTAATGGTGGAAGTTTACGGAGTATCAATGCCCTTAAACCAAGTAGCCAACATAATTGCTCCTGAGGCACAATTACTTCAAGTAACTCCCTTTGACCCAAACAGTTTACGACCGATTATTAATGCCATTCGCGCGAACACGTCGCTTGGCCTGAACCCAGTTGATGACGGCAGAGTTATCAGATTACCTATTCCGCCCCTGACAGAAGAGCGTCGCCGAGAAATTGCTAAACAACTCAGTGATCGGATTGAAGATGCCATGATCTCGATGCGCAACGCCAGGCATGAATCTTTAAAATTTGCCGACAGCGCTCTAAAAGAGAAGCAAATCACTAGAGATGATTATGTCAGTATAGAAAAGAAGCTTAACGATATGATATCTAGCCATCGCCTAGAAGTTGAGCGTCTGGCCAAAAACAAAGAATCAGAAATAATGACCATCTAATGTTCATTCAAGTTAATCCAAAAATTGTTACAATAATATAGTCAGTGGTAAAAATTAATATTTTCCCGCTCGCGTTGGGTTAATAGTTGGATAGTGATCGTCATTGAGCTGGATAATATTACCTGTTTATAATGGAAGGGCATCGGCAAGATTAGATTCTGCCGCGGTTATTTTGAAAGAGAGCAGAAATAATGTATCAACCGGGTGATAGCGACAAGCATATAAAGCACAAGTTTAGAATTCAAATAAAGAATAGGTTCGGAGCGTAAATGTCAGTTGGCCTTGTTGTATTGGGCGTAGTTCTGTTCGTACTGCTAATAATTGTTCACGAAGCCGGACATTTTATAGTTGCCAGACGCAACCATGTTGATGTGGAGGAATTTGGCATATTTTTTCCACCCAGACTATGGAGCCGAAAAACAAAAGCCGGTTGGGAATTCAGTATCAATCTTTTACCTCTAGGCGGATTTGTTAGGCTAAAAGGCGAGCACGACGAAGATAAAGGCAAGGGCACCTACGGGAGTGCTAAATTAGGCTCAAAAGCAAAAATACTGCTAGCAGGCGTAACAATGAACGTCGTGGTGGCGTTTCTACTGCTGACTTTACTGGGATGGGTTGGATTGCCTAAGTTAATCAATAACCAGTTTACGATTAAAAGCGATACCCACGTTAGCAAGAACGAAATATTAATCGGCTCGGTTATTCCTGGTTCACCGGCTGCCAAAGCCGGTCTGGAAACAACCGACCAGTTAACCAAAATTATTTCGTCAAGTCAGAAAATTTACAAAGTTACTAGTGCCGATAATCTACCCAGTATTACCAAATCATTAGCTGGGCAGACTGTCACAGTCGACTACACTAGGGATAAACAGCAACATTCAGAAAGAATAACACTTCTTAGTCAAAAGATCGTGTTAGCAAGTCAAAAAACCAAAAACCCGAAAGGTTATTTAGGAATTTCTCCGACCCAATATACGCTGTATCGTTACACTTGGTCGTCTCCAGTCGTTGCGCTCGGGATACTTAAACAATTCACTGTTTTAACATTCAAAGGGCTGGGCTCTGTTGTGGCGGGCTTAGCTAGAGGGAATACGACCCAAGCTACTTCTCAAGTCACCGGACCAGTTGGCATCTTTGAAATATTAAAAGATGGCAGCCTGTTGGGTTATCAATTCGTTCTTATAATTGTGGCTGTAATATCTTTAAGTTTAGCTATCATGAATATACTTCCTATTCCAGCACTAGACGGTGGTAAGCTTTTCGTTACACTGGTAGCCAGAGTACTGAGAAAAAAATTAACAGCTAAAATCGAAAACGCTCTATATGGCGCGGGCTTCGCATTATTAATCGTCTTGATTATTTTAATAACAATTGTCGATGTCCGAAGAAATTTCTAATAAACATAAACCATCGCTAACGGTTACCGATCAAATTAACTGGGGTCCTGGCTTAGCCGTCTTAGTTACGGTGGTAGTTTTCGTATTGGCTGAATATTTAGGCGCCCAAATCACAGTTATATATCCGGTTATAAAACACTGGACTTCATCGCAGACCACCAATTGGCTGAATAACTCAATCTATGCCCAGTTCTTTTATACCCTCATAGCTGAGGCTATTACATTCGGCGTCATCTGGTTATTTATTAAATGGCGGAAAGACAAACTGAGTGTTATAGGTTTAGTAAAACCTAAACTACAAGACATAGCCTACGCCTTAACCGGACTGGCAATATATTTTCCAGCCTATATTGCCGCAGTTTTTGGCCTGAGTAGCCTGATTCATGGCTTAAACATCAATCAGCAACAGCAAATTGGCTTTAGCCAATCTACCACTGGCTGGCCGTTGGTCCTAGTATTTATAAGTTTGGTGGTTCTACCGCCAATTGTGGAAGAAATTCTGTTTCGAGGGTTCCTCTATAGCGGGCTAAAAAAATCATTACCAAAAATCTGGGCCGTCCTTCTTACATGCACGATCTTTGCCGCTCCTCATCTATTAGAGGGGGGTAGCAGTGGATTGCTTTGGGTAGCTGGTATAGATACATTTATTCTTTCACTGGTGTTGATTTGGCTACGAGAAAAAACGGGCAGATTATATGCCTCAATGGGTCTACATGCCCTGAAAAACTTCATTGCATTTGCGAGTCTATTTTTGCTGCACGCCCATTAGGGTACAATTAAAGAAAGAAAACGAGAGGCGCAGAGTGAAACTATCACAATTATTTACTAAGACCAGTAAAACAGTTCCGGCGGATGAGACCGCCGACAACGCCAAACTACTGATTAGAGCCGGCTATGTTCATAAAGAAATGGCGGGAGTTTACGACTATCTGCCGCTCGGCAAAAAGGTGGTAGACAATATAACCTCTATTATCCGTGAAGAAATGGACGCCCTAGGAGCCCAGGAAATTCAGATGAGTGTCCTGCAAAACATGGAACTCTGGCAAAAAACTGGCCGCTGGGATGACAAAATAGTTGATGATTGGTTCAAGACCCGTCTAGTAAATGGCAGCGAGATTGGTCTCGGCTTAACACATGAAGAACCGATCACAAATATGTTAAGAAGATTTGTCAGTTCTTATAAAGACCTCCCGCTTTACGTTTACCAGATTCAAACGAAATTTCGTAATGAACTGCGCGCTAAAAGCGGGTTACTGAGAGGGCGCGAGCTGTTAATGAAAGACATGTACTCTTATAGCCGGTCGGTAGCTGAACATGAACAATTCTATGAAAAAGCAATTAAAGCCTATGAAAAAGTTTACCAAAGATTAGGGATCGGGGATATTACCTATATGACTTTTGCCAGCGGTGGTATTTTTACGAAGTTTAGTCATGAATTTCAAACGCTAAGTCATGTCGGTGAAGATACGATTTATGTTAGCGAAAGCAAGAAGCTGGCAATTAATAAGGAAGTCTATAATGACGAAGTCCTATCGCACTTGGGTGTCGAGAAGAAGCATTTGAAAGAAGAACGGGCAGTTGAGGTTGGGAATATTTTCTCACTTGGCAGTCGCTACGCCGATGCCCTCGGACTCCATTTTACCGATAAAGACGGCAGGGAAATGCCGGTTATTATGGGTTGTTATGGAATTGGCATAAGTCGGTTGGTCGGTTTATTGGCTGAACATTTCGCAGACGAAAAGGGTCTAGTTTGGCCGGTTAATATTGCCCCAGCCTTAGTTTATATTGTTCGCTTGGGTAGTGGAGAAAAAATAGTTCAACAAGCAGATGCATTGTATGAATTGTTAATAAAAAATAAGATCTCAGCTATATATGATGACCGCGATGTCCAAAGTGGCGAAAAATTAAATAATGCTGATCTACTTGGTATACCTTACCGGGTTGTCGTGAGCGAGAAAACAACTCTCACCGATAAAGTGGAAGTCAAAGCCCGTAGTCAATCTGAGGTTTCGCTTATGACCGAAGAAGCTTTACTAAAACTCCTGTCAAGATCATGAAAGTATTGGTATAATTAACGTTCTCTAAAAGGGAAATCTGATTTCAGAAAAGATTTGAAAGGAAACCAACATGAAGAAGCAATATAGACTTACTCTGGAGGGGATTGAGGAACTAAAAACAGAACTTAATGAGCTGGAGTCTCAGCGAGGAATAATCGCCGACCGGATAAAAACCGCCCGCGAGCTAGGTGATTTAGGTGAAAATGCTGAATATAGCTCAGCTCGACAGGAGCAAGATCGTAACGAGAATAGAATTGCCGAGATAGAGCATATTATCCAAAACGTCGAAATTATAAAAAAACCTCGCAGTGATAATAAAGTTCAGCTTGGTTCAGTTGTGAAACTAGAAACCCACGCCGGGAAAACCAAAGAATTTAAAGTGGTTGGCACGATTGAGGCCGATCCGCTAAGTGGTAAAATATCCGACGAATCTCCAATCGGGAGAGTGTTGATCGGCAAGAAAAGCGGTGATACAGTTCAAATCCAGACACCAATTGAAACCTCGGTTTATAAAATTATTGATATATCCTAGCTCGTTTGCCCCTGGTTCGATACAATATATAGTATGGCAACACTCAGAGAACTTCGTGATGAAAGATTAAAAAAACTAGAGAAGTTGCACGAGCTTGGGGTGAACCCATATCCGGCACATACTGACGCCGCTAGTGATCCGGACACAACCCCAAAACTAACTGAACTGAAGAACGACTTTGCCAAATATCAAGACAGGAATGTCGGAGTAGTTGGCCGGATAATCGGTATTAGGACACATGGCCGGATTGCTTTTTTGACCATAAAAGAGCAATGGGAGACGATCCAGGTATTCATTGAAGAGCCGGCCCTGAATGATGCGGATTATGCCGCCAGTGAATTAAAATTTTCTAATTTAAATCTTCTTGATAATGGCGATTTTATTGAAGCTGAAGGGAAGTTAACGAAAAGCCGAACCGGAGAAATTACCGTCAATGCCGCCAAAATAAAAATCCTGTCCAAATCACTGCGTCCCATTCCGACTACTTGGGATGGTTTTTCTAACAAAGAGGAAAGATTTAGGCGACGATACCTCGATACCAATGTGAATAAAGTTGTTTATGACCGTTTCATCCGACGGAGTCATTTCTGGCAGTCGACCAGAGAGTTTTTGCTAAGCAACGGTTTTATCGAGATTAACATACCGGTTCTGGAAACTACTACCGGCGGGGCAGATGCTACTCCCTTTATTACGCACATGGACGCGCTTGATCAGGATTTTTATCTTCGTATATCTCATGAATTGCCCCTCAAACGATTACTAGTAGCCGGTTACGAAAAAGTATTTGATATCGGCCCTCGTTTTAGGAATGAAAACTATTCAGATGAGCATTTACCGGAGCATATCTCGATGGAATGGTATTGGGCTTACGCCGATTGGGAGGTTGGAATGAAGTTTACCGAGCGGCTGCTTCGTTTTGTGGCTGATAAAACTTGGGCCACTAGGACCTTCTCGCTGGCTAACAATGTTGAGGTTAACCTCGGCGACAACAATAGTAGTTGGCCGAAGCTTAGTTTTGTTGATGAGATGAAAAAAGAATACGGCTTGGATGTTCTGAATAGTTCGATGGAAGAAATAAAAGACCAGCTGGTAAAACACAAACTTGAAGTTGAGCAAACCGAAAACCGGATGCGCTCAGTTGATAAACTTTGGAAAAAGCTCAGAACTTCAATTATCGGACCAGCTTTTATGGTTGATATCCCGGCTTATCTGCAGCCGCTGGCTAAAACTCAACCGGATAACCCTCAATTATCCGAGCAGTTTAACCTGATTATGGCCGGCACAGAGATGTGTAAAGCTTACTCTGAGTTAAATGATCCAGTCGAGCAGCTCAAACGTTTCAAAGAACAGCAACAGCTTCGTCAAGCAGGGGATAAGGAAGCCCAGATGCTTGATATTGATTATATCGAAGCTCTGGAGTATGCCATGCCGCCGGCTTGCGGATTTGGTTATAGTGAAAGGCTGTTTTGGGTATTGGAGGGCGTAACTGCCCGGGAAGGGGTACCTTTTCCGCAGATGCGCCGTGAGATAGACTCTACCACAGCTAATCTTTACAAAGATATTGACCTGGGATGATTTCGGATAGACAACAGACAGAAAAAGCGATATTTGCTACTGGCTGTTTTTGGGGTGTTCAGTATTATTTTGATCAAGTACCCGGTGTCGTACAAACGATAGCCGGCTACAGCGGTGGCCGCACCGTTAACCCATCATATGAAGAGGTTTGTTCGTGCACAACTGGGCACGCCGAAGCCGTTGAAGTTGAATTTGACCCCAATATTGTTAGCTATGAGACGCTAGTCAAACATTTTTTCCGTTTGCATGACCCAACTCAACTCAATCGACAAGGTCCCGATATAGGAGATAATTACCGCTCAGCAATTTTTTATACTACAGCAGATCAACGGGCTGTTGCAGAGCACGTTAAGACACAAATCCAAAATGGCTATGAAAAACCGATCGTAACCGAAATATCCCCGCTAGCGGTGTTCTATAGGGCAGAAAAATATCATCAGAAATTCACCCAGCGGACGGGTAGGGGAATATGTCATGTGGCTTATACGGCGATCAAATAAAATTAAATCAGGTGGTAATAAAAATAAATGGCAACCGTAATTTTTGATTTTGACGGAACTATAGTTGATAGCTTACAAGTCGCTGCAGAAATTATTTATACAATGACACAGCATAAATACAGGCTAAGCCGGAATGACATTTTGGCTCTACGCAGCAAATCAATCAAAACCATCGCTAAAGAATTTAAAATTTCACCCCTGAGACTTCTGTATATGGTGATACGGGGAAGGAAAATGATGAAGGAGTATATTGACGAGCTGGAACCAATACCGGGAATAACTGACGTAATCAAACTACTACACCATCAAGGAAATCATTTATATATTGCCAGCACTAACAGCTCCTCCAACATCGATAAATTTCTTAAAAATTACCACATCAGAAGCCTGTTTACGGACGTTATTGGCGGAAATAGCCTGTTTGGTAAGTCTAAAACCATCAGCCGCATTATTAATCATCAGAAAAATACGGCTCAGCCATTCTTTTATATCGGAGATGAAGTGAGGGACATTGAAGCTGCCAAAGAGGCAGGGGTTAAGAGTATCGCTGTAATTTGGGGTTTTTCAGAATACGAGCAACTACTAGAAGCTAAGCCGTATGCAATAGTTAAGAAACCCGAAGAGCTGCTAGAGATAATCAATAAACCGGTAACAGACAATTAAGCTCAACTGATACAATTAATATATGAATGATTTTGTTAGAGTTCGAGGTGCACCCTATCAGCCCGGGACAAAGGATACGTATAAATTAAGCAGAAGCAAGATAGATGATTTTTTAAATTGTCCAAGATGTTTTTGGCTTGACCGGCGATTGAAAATTAGCAAGCCGCAGACCCCTCCATTTCAAATCAATAAAGCAGTCGACGAACTGTTTAAAAAAGAATTTGATGTTTATCGGGCTAAAGGCGAGCCGCACCCGTTAATGGTTGAAAATAAAATTGAGGCCGTTCCGTTTGTTCACCAAGATCTCAATAAATGGCGCGAAAATTTTGTCGGAGTGCAATACTTGCATGAACCAACCAATCTGTTGATTACCGGTGCTGTCGACGATATCTGGGTTGATGATAAAGGCGAACTGATGGTGGTAGACTATAAAGCCACTGCCAAAAAAGCCGAAGTCTCACTTGATGCCCCTTGGCAAATAGCCTACAAAAGACAGATGGAAGTCTATCAATGGCTGATGAGGAAAAATGGCTTCAGCGTTAATCCGGTTGGTTACTTTGTTTATACCAATGGTAGGTTAGACCTGGATGGTTTTTTTGATCGGGTTGAGTTTAGGACCAAAGTAATTCCATATAAAGGCGACGATAGCTGGGTTGAGTCGACATTATTTAAAATTAAAGACTGCCTGGAGTCTGAAACTATTCCCAAAAATAATGAGAATTGTGATTATTGCCGGTATGCCAGAGATCGCACAGAACTAACGCTAAAATCACTGAACGTACGGGTTCCTGGCCACAAGAAAGTTCAGAGTTAGGCTATAATGTTAGGTTAGAAACTATGCTAGACATACAGTTTATTCGAGAAAATCGGGATTTAGTTGGAGCAAAGTCTAAACAAAAGGGCTATTCGGTAGACATAGCTAAATTACTGGAGCTTGACGAAAAACGCCGCCAACTGCAAAAACAGATAGAACTATTGCGCACACAGCGCAACGAGCTAGTTAATCGCTCCCAAGGGCAAAAACCATCAGAGTCAGAGACCGAACAAGGGAAAAACATCAAAACTCAGATAGTTGAAGCAGAAAACACATTAAAGCCTATCGAAAAAGACTTTCAAATAGCCCTCAAACAAGTGCCTAATATGCCATTGGCCGACGTACCGGTCGGTGAAAATGAGAGCGGCAACCAGGTTGCCAAAACAATTGGCGAGCCTAAGAAGTATGATTTTAAACCATTGAATCATTGGGAATTAGCTGAACCGCGAGGAATGATCGACAAAGAAAGGGCAGTCAAAATATCTGGTAGCCGGTTTGTTTATCTGAAAGATAAACTAGTGATGCTGCAATTTGCCATTATTCAGCATGTTTTGCAGACCTTGACTAATGAGCAGATCTTGAAAAAATTGATCGAAGACAATCAATTAAATATCTCATCTAAACCCTTTATTCCGGTCATACCACCCGCCCTGATCAAGACTGAGGCCTACGAAGCATCAGCTCGCCTAAACGCCGCAGAAACGACATATAAGCTTGAAGAGGATGAACTATGGCTAAATGCCAGTGCCGAACACTCACTATGCACGATGTATATAGATGAAATCATATCCGAAAAAGAATTGCCGATTCGATATATCGGTTACAGCACGAGTTTCCGCCGCGAAGCTGGTAGTTATGGAAAGGATACTGAAGGGCTGATCAGGCTTCACCAATTCGATAAACTTGAGATGGAGGTGTTTAGTAGCCCTGAAACCGGGCTTGATGAGCACAAACTTTTAATTGCCATCCAGGAGTATCTAGTCTTGTCGCTTGGCTTACCCTATCATGTTTTACTAAAATGCACGGCAGATATCGGCATGCCAAATGCCAGGGGAGTGGATATTGAGACTTGGTTCCCGGGCGAAGGGGCTTATCGGGAGACTCATACAGCTGACTATATGACTGATTATCAGGCTAGGCGCCTAAAAACTCGCCTTCGCCGCGACAATGGCAAAATAGAATTAGTTCACACCAATGATGCCACTGCTTTTGCTTGTGGGCGGATTATCGCGGCAATTATCGAGAACTACCAAACTAGTACTGGAAAAATAATTGTCCCTGATATTTTGAAACCGTATATGAATGGCATTAATGAGATATAAAATATATATCAAATATGATAAATAAATTAAATATTACCTCAGTCCACACACCAGTTGATCAAAACGTAAACAAATACGTCCAAAAAAAGATCGGGCAATTAGATAAATATGTCCCTAGACATGCTCGGCAAAGCCTGCAAGTTGACGTTAAGCTCAAAGAAGACAAAGTTAAAAATAAAAGTCGCTGCACCTGCGAGGTGATCGTAAATCTCCCGCACGAAGTCATTACTATTAATGAAACGACAATAAATTTATATGCTGCGGTTGATATCGCAGAGGCTAAACTTAAGCAAAGTTTAAAAAAGTATAAAGATATGCATGATAATCCAAAAATTTACCGGCGCTTACTCGGTCGTTTCAACAGTAAACACTGACGCTCCAAAAACAGTTCATATTTAGCCCCTAACAGCGTACAATATATAAATAAAACTAATTCGAGAGACCGTTAATAAGGAGAGCTAAAGAGTGCCAAAACTGATTACAAAAATTCTCGGAGATCCGCAAAAGAAAACTCTCAAAAGACTAAAAAAGCGCATCGTTGAAATTAACAAACTGACTGATAAATATTTACAGATGTCAGACAGCGAGTTGAAAGACCAAACGAAAATTTTAAGAGATCGTCTTGAATCTGAATCGCTTGATAAACTATTGCCGGATGCCTTTGCTTTAGTTCGCGAAGTAGCAACTCGTACATTGGGCCAACGCCACTTTGACGTGCAGTTAATAGGTGGAGTTGTATTGCACGAAGGCAGTGTTGCCGAGATGAAAACCGGAGAAGGAAAAACACTTGTTGCTACCTTAGCTGTCTATTTAAATGCCCTAAGCGGCGAAGGCGTACATGTAGTTACTGTTAACGAATATTTAGCCCAGCGAGATGCCGGTTGGATGGGTCAGATTTATGATTTTTTGGGGCTTAAGGTCGGCATCATTATTGCTGAGCAATCCTTCATCTATGATCCGGAGTTTAACAATAAAGATCACGAAGACCCCCGTTTCAAACATCTAAAACCAGCTACCAGACAAGATGCATATGCAGCTGATGTTACCTATGGGACTAATAATGAATTTGGTTTTGATTATTTGCGCGACAACATGGTTCGAGAAGTCGACCAACTGCGACAAAAAAAATTAAACTTTGCAATCGTCGACGAAGTCGACTCGATATTAATCGATGAAGCTCGAACGCCATTAATTATTTCTGCTCCATCAGTTAATACCGGCAATGCTTATTCACAGTTTTCGAAGTTAGTTCGCCAACTTAAGGTAAATACCCATTACCAAGTCGACGAAAAAAAGAAGACCGTAGTCCTAACGGACGATGGGGTAGAGCTTGTTGAGAAAATCTTGGGAGTAGAGAGCCTATATGACACATCGAATATCCGGAATATTTATCACCTCGAACAAGCCCTAAGAGCCCAAGCTTTATTCCGAAGAGATAAAGAGTATGTTGTCACCAAAGACGGAGAGATTGTTATAGTTGATGAATTTACCGGCCGCCTGCTCAAGGGCCGCCGCTATAACGAAGGGCTTCACCAGGCGATTGAGGCTAAAGAAGAAGTGGAAATCCAGCAGGAGTCAATGACTTTGGCTACCATATCGTTTCAGAATTATTTCCGACTGTATAAAAAACTATCAGGTATGACAGGTACGGCATTAACTGAAGCGGAAGAATTTCACCAGATTTACAAGCTCGAGGTAGTTGATGTTCCCCCTAACCGGGTAATTATTCGTACTGATCGACCAGACAGGATTTATCGAACCGAAAAAGGTAAGTTTAATGCAATTATTCAAGAAGTAAAACTTCTAAATACCAAAGGACAACCGGTATTGCTCGGGACAGTTTCGATTGAGAAAAATGAAATACTCAGTGATTTACTCAAGAAAGCAAGTATCCCACACCAGGTATTAAATGCAAAAAATAACGAACGGGAAGCTACCATTATCTCGAAGGCGGGCGGCAAAGGGGCGGTTACGCTAGCTACTAACATTGCCGGTCGAGGTACAGATATTGTCCTAGATGAGGACGTAAAAGAGCTGGGCGGGCTGTTTGTGCTTGGCTCTGAGCGTCACGAATCCAGGCGAATAGACAATCAGTTACGGGGACGATCTGGCCGCCAGGGAGACCAAGGGATAACCCAGTTCTTTGTTAGTACCGAAGATGACCTAATGCGTATTTTCGGCGGTGATAAAATCTCAAGTCTTATGGACAGGCTAAAAGTTGATGAAGAAACGCCGATTGAAAATCGACTTATTTCAAAATCACTGGAAGGCGCTCAAAAAAAGGTTGAGGGTTTTCATTTCGACCAGCGAAAAAACGTTGTCCAATACGATGATGTCATGAACAGACACCGAAAAGCAATCTATGCGATTCGGCGAGAAATTTTACAAGCTACCGATGTCAACAAACGAATTCATATTTATATAGACGAAGAGGCGGCTGAATTAGCCCACTCATCGCTACTAACTTCTGATGATTTTGAAGATGTTATCAGAGATTTGTTTGGCTTTGACGAAAAGACACTCGATAGATTGTTCGACACAGAAGCAGATAAATTCGAGAAGCTGTTAATCGAAGTAGCTAATCAGTTTTACTCCTCCCGCGAGGAAGCATTTACCCCAGATATCATGAGGAAGGTTGAACGGGACGTTTACCTTCAGATCCTGGACAATTTATGGATGCAGCACCTTGAAAATATGGACCATCTGCGCAACGGCATACACTGGATAAGTGTCGGACAGAGAGACCCGCTGGTTGAATATCGTCGCCAAGGACAACAATTATTCCAGGAGATGCAAAAAACAATGCGCCAGGATATTATTCGTGCTTTGTTCCACGCTCAACCAATAGAAGAAAGTGAAGTTGATAAGCCAATCGAGACAGATTTGACCAGGGCTGCTAGCCACTCAATCAATAATGCCGGGCAAATAGTCGGCAACGAGAATGAATTTGACGAAGGTGATTTTGTTTCGAAAAAGGAACAGACGCAAGTTCAAAAAGATCTTTCAGAAAAACGACGTAAAGCTCGCAAAAATGAAAGAAAACGTAAGGCTACGGGCCGTCGCCGAAAATAAGTCGGCGCATATTTAACCATGAGACATTATGTTGAAGAAGTCGTTCTGAAAAATGGTATCCGGGGCTTACTGGTCCACGTCCCGGAAGCAATTGTCATGACCTATGATCTTAATTTCCGGGCCGGAGAGTATCTGGTTGAAAAAACGCAATGGGAAACACCTCATTTAATGGAACATGTGTTGCTGGGGGCCAATGAAAGTTTTCCAAAAGCCCGTGATTTTCAGGCTGAGTTTGAAAAAAATGGCGCTTATAGCAACGCTTCAACTAATGTTTATGACATAACTTATGAAGCGGAATGCGCTGATTTCGAATGGCAACGCGTCCTCGATCTCATGGTTACCGCTATCACGAAACCGCTTTTTCTGGAGGATGAATTTAAAGCCGAATTTGGTAATGTCCGAGAGGAACTGACTAGTCGCTCAAACAACCACTTCCGACAGCTGAGCTTATTGCTCAGAAAGAAATATGGGTTAGTCTCGTTAAGCGACAAAGAAAGATTAAAATTGATGCGTAACGTTTCATTGGCCGATGTCCAGGCTCATTATAAAAAAACCCATACCACATCCAATATGAGGTTTGTCATTTGCGGCAATATCACCCCAAAAAGACAAGAAATAATAAAAGCAGTATTATCTAACCTCGAATTAGTTAAGGGTAGCGGCAGGGGAGATTTGCCAAACGAGCGGCCCAGGGCTATCAAAGAGCCAATCTATATCCGAAACCGTTCAGTAGATAATCTGTATTTTTATATTGATACTTTTATGCGTCGCCGTTTAAGTGATCCCGAAGCAGACAGTCTGGATTTGCTGAATATCATATTAACGGAAACGCTTTATTCTAAAATTCTCGGAACTGCTCGCGAGAAAGGTTTAATTTACAGTATGAGTTCTGGTTATGGTCAACTTAAACATGCCAGTAATTGGTGGTTTGGAGCTCAGGTTATTCCAGCAAATGCGCCAGCTCTGTTTGATATCATCGTTGATCAATTATCAAGCGTTTTTGACGGGCGGCTTACTGCGGAAGAAATCGAGGCATCGAAAGCCTATGCTTTAGGTCGATTTCAGCGCAGCGCTCAAACAGTTTCAGGCATAGCTGGCGGGTATGCCTATAGGTATTTCTTTGATGACGTGATTGATGATTATTATGCTGTGCCAAAACGAATCAAAGCCGTCTCCAAGAAATCTATTGTCGAGGTTGCATTGACGATGTTTGACGATAAAATCGGGGGATTCGGGGTATTGGGCAATTGCGGCATTGATTTGGTAAGGGATCTGCATCACCAGACTTCGGCTTTATGGGATACAGCAGCTAAAGATGAGGCGAAAGCAGAATAGGCCATGGATTCAGAAATTCATGAGCAAGCCCTAGCTTTGCAGGCCAAATTGCAGAAGCTGCTAGATAAAATCGGTTTCGATAAGCTGTCTGAGCGCCAAAAAGAACTCCAAAAAAAAATTGCCGCCCCTGATTTCTGGACCGACAACCAATCGGCCCGACGAATTAGCAAAGAGCATGCTGATTTGACTAAACGTGCAACAAACTACCAACAGCTCAAGAAAGACATTGATGATGTTATTGAGCTCAGCGAGCTAGATGATCCGAAACTAGAGGATGATTTAACTAGACAAGTTGAATCTATCAATAGCCAAATGACAAAACTAATCGAGGACAGTAAATTTAGTGATCCATATGATGAACGAGATGTAATTTTAAGTATTTTTGCCGGGGCGGGGGGAACTGATGCTCAGGATTGGGCCCAAAAGCTGGTCAGGATGTATAAAAGATGGGCCGATAATCATAACTATCAGGTTAAAGTACTAGATGAATCGCCGGGCGAAGAAGCCGGGATAAAAAGCATCACAATGGAAGTTAAAGGGGACTTGGCTTATGGTAATTTAAAGGGCGAGAACGGTGTTCATCGTCTAGTTAGGTTAAGCCCATATAATTCTGATAACCTGCGCCAAACTAGTTTTGCAAAAGTCGAGGTCATCCCTAGAATAAATCAACCCGACGAACTCAGTCTTGACGAAAAAGATCTAAGAATTGATGTTTATCACTCTGGCGGACACGGGGGGCAGAGTGTCAATACCACTGATTCGGCGGTTAGAATCACTCATATACCAACCGGTATAAATGTTGCTATTCAAAACGAAAGAAGCCAGCTACAGAACAAAGAAGCGGCCCTAACAATTTTACGCTCCAAACTGATGCAGCTAAAACTTGAGCAACACCAAGATGAATTATCTAAAATAAAGGGCCCAAACAAATCAGCAGAATGGGGTAATCAAATTCGTTCATACGTTCTTCATCCGTACAAGCAAGTCAAAGACCTCAGAACCCAATATGAAACAGTTAATGTCGATAAGGTTTTAAATGGAGAAATTGACGATCTGATAAAAGCTTATCTTGATTCGTTACCGGCAGCGGTATAAATTCGGACTTACTTGTAAACGGGCCTAAATTCTAGAACCAAACGCAACCTGCGCTAAGTCTAGCTGACGATCCGGGTATTGTTCAAGCCAATCGTAAACTTCCTGCGGCGTATGCCGGTGTAATCTTCTTCTAGGTTTGTTGTTAAGCTCCCAGGCTATGTTATCTAATTCTTTTTGGGTGAGATCACGGATGTCGCTCCGCTTAGGTAAATAAGCCCGTAGTTGCCGGTTACTGTTCTCATTAGCGCCGCGCTGCCA
>DATKGL010000007.1:0-18434 GCA_035510795.1 Patescibacteria group bacterium | reverse complement strand
AAAAAACGTGGTGAAGGAAAACGTTACAAAGAAGCAAACATAGTTGTAGCGAGAAAAATATTAAGAGTTATATATTCTGTTTGGATAAACGACCAACCTTACCAACAAAAATCTTATTGACTTTAGATTGTAGGTCTTATGCATGGCGGAGAGGGAGGGATTCGAACCCTCGCGAGAACTTACGCCCCCCTAACGATTTAGCAAACCGTCCCCTTCAGCCACTTGGGTACCTCTCCATATCATGCTGGCTCAATCCCATTTTAATGAAAAAGAAGCAACGATGCTAGATAATCTTACGGCCTGTTTGTTGAGCAGATATTTTTATGCGCAATTTATATATGTAGAAAGCTATCTGGCTCTGGGGTTTAAAAAGGGATTCTTTTTAGGATCCGGATATATTGGTTGGTCGATGGAATTAGCATGAGTTAATCTTTTATAAGTTCTGTCAGCCCAGATGTTGAGTCTTTCGGATCTACTATAATCTGGGTATTGTACGGGACGTATCAGTCGTTTAAGTTCTCTTTCTTTAAAATATGCATTAATCGCATCTCGTCGGCGTTTTACACTTTGCTTTGTTAGATTGATCATGCCCCTAGCAATGACTTTGATTGTGCTCTCTGGGCGTTCATGTTCTGCGACAAAGTCCTCTTCCTCTGGTATGTCGACCGAATCCTGATTACTCTCATCAAGGGATTCTTGCTCGCTTGGCGACCGGTTAAATAACCGGCGTCCAAATCGTTTAACTGCTTTAGCGGCTCTTTTGGCCCGACCTTCGCTACGATCTGATTCAGGTTCCAGCTGTTCTTCACCCGGTTGCTGGTCTGTATTATTTTCATCAGGATCATCAGCTTCTGCGGCCGGCTCTGGCGTTTCTGATGGGCTTGGCTTAGCTTCTTGATGAGCTTGCTCTGCTTTTGCTCGAGCATCAGCGGCTAAATTAACTTGATCATCTTTCTCCTGTTGAGCCGCCTTTGTAGCTTTGGATTCGGGGTCGATCTGATCAGGGGGTAAAAGACTAGCTTTATACTCATCTTTTATTCTTATTATTCGATCCAGTAGAGCGCCTTCAGATTCTGGACTCATCCCCTGGGGGTTACGGTCTGTTTTTTGCTTTTTCGCGAACATATCAAGTTTATCAATCAATTCATCTGTCAGATCATCAGCTTTTGTACGGTCATGATCAATTTCTGCTTGACCTAGGGCTTTAGCAAGTGAACTCATGCTCATTTTTTTATGTTCTTGAAGTTGGCGTTCGTTCGATGCTTGATAATCCGCCTCATCTCTAGGCCTATAGTAAAATCTTAGGATATCGTCTTTAACATCATGTGGCGTTAAAGCCGTACCATTAATATTTGTATAGGTACGATTTGGGGCAACAAAATCCCCATTTGGATCAAAGTGAGGACCATTGCTAGGACGGCTTTCTAAATACTTAACAAAATCAGCGGCGGTCTTACGGTCAACCTGATCATCACCAAGCCACTCGCGATAGAACTCCAATTGGGATTTAGGCGGTTCGATCGGTTCAGCCCTGTTCGCATCTAGTCTAGCTTGCTCCAAAACATTTATATCATGATCGGGTAAGGGAAGTTGGTGGATTGTTTCAGGCATTTTATTTAATATCCTTATTTATGAAATTAACAATGCCTATTATAGCATAACCGTAACGTTATTACTAGTCTTTTTTCAATATCCTTTGATTTATGGCAATTTTATATAATATTAATCACTTCTCAGAGAGAAAATTCTTTACTATCGCTCTAACATGATCTTACTGGTTAATATGGGAAGCGGAATAACTCTGCCGTGGCGGAAGGGGGGGGATTCGAACCCACGGGTAACCGTTCAAATGCTACTAGTTAAAAGCGGGCAATAAAAATATTGACAATTTGTATACTATTTGATACTCTATAGGGTAGTAAAACTACCCTATGGATAATCAAACCAATATAGAAAAACTCATTTCCAGTGGTAAGAAGGTCTTCACAACAGATGACTTGGCCATTATTTGGGGTGTCTCCGATAGAAAAAAGCTCATAGGGCGTATTAAATACTACTTGAGACAACAAAGGCTCATACATATTTACAAGGGGCTGTACGCATATGGAGAATATACGCCACTCGACATAGCCCAGAAGTTAGTGCCAATGTCCTACTTATCGCTCTATACCACAAGCCAAATGCACGGTTTGACATTTCAGTATTACTCAACGATATTTTGCATCTCTCTCAAAAGCAAGAAGTACAACGTAGATGGACAAAAGTACGAGTACCGCAAAGTGAAAGATGCGATATTCTACAATGACCTAGGGTTAATGCAGGAAGAAGGACATACTATTGCTAATAAAGAGCGTACTATTTGTGATCTGTTGTATGTGTTCCCAGGGTTTGCCTTCGATAATATAAAGAGCGTAGATATTGAAATGCTGCATAAGATAGCAACCATTTATGATAATAAGCGGCTGCAAAAAGATGTCTCAAAAATTATTAAAATAATTGAGAGTAATGAGGAATAGAATGCTGGACATACAAAGACACGATCAAATATTAAAAAGCATACTGAGGGATATCTACACCAACTCAAGCCTACAGGCCTCACTCGCCCTCAAGGGTGGCACTTGCTTATATATGTTCTACGGGCTGGATAGGTTTTCTGTTGACCTAGACTTTAATCTGCTTTCCGACAATTTCGATGATGAAAAACTTAACCAGATTGTAACTAAGTACCTGCGGGTGACAGATAGATCAAACAAACGTAATACATGGTTCTGGCTCGGCAGTTATGAAAAGTTACTCCAAAAAGTGAAGGTAGAAGTGAGCAAAAGAGACTACCCAGACCGATACGTAAACAAGGATTTTTATGGACTGATTGTGCCTACAATGGATCCAAGCTATATGTTTGCTCATAAATTGTGCGCTATTACAGATAGAAAGAAGCTGCAAAACAGAGACCTCTATGACGCGCATTTCATGTTTACGAAGCATTTCGATATTGATGAGGAAATTATAAAGCTGCGGGCCAATCAGACTCTGCAAGAGTACTTCGCTGTACTTATCGAGTTTATAGAAGCCCGTGTAAACGAAAGTAATATTCTAGATGGGCTTGGTGAATTACTGACCGATGCACAAAAAGATAGGACGAGAAGTACCCTGAAACAAGACATCTTGTTTGATCTGAAAAGTCGTCTCGTCGAACGCCAGAAATGAAAAATACAAAGTTCCAGAATTTAGAGCTTTAAAAATTATTCTGGGAACTCCAAGCCCAGGTGGGGTAAGCTAAAAAATAAGGCCTTGAGATAAAAACAGGGCTTTTGACAAGCCCTGCCTGCCTCTTTCATCGTCTTTGACCTATTGAAAAAGTTCCATAATCTATCTGGCGGAACACTCGGGTCTGGGACTTTCCACCCATTCTAGACCTTTCTTCCTGCCTAACAAAAATGAGACAAAGACAACAGGGACGAAATGAGAGTCCTGATCACCTGTTGAAAGCAAAATTTTACCTAAAAAATAGAAAGCTTATAGTTATAAATACTGTGCAAAAAAATCAGTCAACAGTACTTGGTATAGAACAAGAAAGTACTGAAAGTTCCAATGTTTCAGGTTATTCGATGGTAAAATCGCAATTCCAGACCCTGGTATGGTTAGCAATGATCTAAGCCCATGAGACAAGCGCAAGACTTCTGCCAAGCTATTGTCGCCTCTCTCATTGTCTTTGGCCTCTGTAAAAAAGTTTCATAATTTATCTGGCGGAAGGGGGGGGATTCGAACCCTCGGTACCGTTACCGGCACGCTGGTTTTCAAGACCAGTTCCTTAAACCACTCGGACACCCTTCCTTAACAGAGGTGATTATAACAAGTTTAATAGTTTAACCCAAGTTTTTCTTGATTGGCCGAACAGGCGTTGTGTTTATTGTGTTGTAAATATTTTGTTTTAAGGTTGCGCCAGCTTTATGAAGCAAGTTATACTGTCAATAATACAAAAACTCAAGTCCAAGTATTAATCTCGTTGGAGGGTAACAATTATGGCGCGACGCAATCGCGATGATGATCTCTTAATGGAAGAGGACGAATTAACAGCTGCTTTTTTGGGTGATGAAGCGGGACCGGTAGAAGATCCGACCCAGCCGGCTGTAGCTCAAGAAGAGTGGGATGAAGAAGAAGGTGTACCAGGCCAACTGGCTGTTGACGTTTATGAAACCAAGGAAAGACTTATAGTTAAAGCTCGTACTGCCGGTGTTAACCGCAGCGATTTAGATGTAAGTATTTCTGATAATACTTTAAGTATCCGGGGGACCCTGTCGGCTAACGAAGAAGATGTCGAAAATTACTTTGTTCAGGAATGTTATTGGGGTGAGTTTTCACGCAGCATAGCTCTGCCCGTTCCGGTCAAGGAAGAAGAAATAGAAGCTGTCTTAAAAGATGGCGTTTTGACGATCGGCTTTACAAAATTGAAACAAGACACAGTAAAGAAAATCCAGATACAGTAGACTACAATCTTATCCCCACAAAAGCTACTAAACAAAGAACAATACTTATCTGTTTTTAGATATAATTTAAATGGCTGCTCTAAACCTGAGGTAAGTTAGGAAGTGGGACTGACAAGGCGACTCAGAACAAAGTGAACGATAACCTGGGCTAATGCGACTATAACCAAACCGACAATGGCGTAAATAATGGTGTTCTTGGCACCTGATACGCTATTGCTCTCTCCCCCTGAAGTAACATACCTAAACCCACCAACAATAATCATGATGACGCAAATGGCGCCGACGAGAATTGACATGATATTTATTACTTCCGTAATAATATTGCCTAGTGTGTTGCCGGCTGACTTGTCATTGGTACAGTTGGAGGCGTTAGCTGCATTATCGGTAGGGTTGAGAGTCAGCCCTCCGCCCGTGTTTGTCCCGCTAGTTATGCCGGTGCATATACCCCCGGTAATACTATTATTAACCGACGAAGTACCCGTACCCGTACCCGTACCCGTACCCGCCCCGGCCCCGGGGGCTGCAACTACCCCAGCATTAACAAGTGTCGGCATAGCTATTAATGCCATCAACGAGGTTAAACTAGTCGTAATTATGAATATTTTCTTTATTTTACTTAACATATTTGCCTTTCATTATAATAGCTTTATACCATAACTGTTGTGGTTATTTCAATCATTTTTTAGCCTGAACTGGTGGAGTTGTTGTTTGAGATGAGCTGGAAGAATTGTCAACGGCCGTCTGAGTAGTAGTTAAAACAAAATGTACTAAAATTTGGCCAAGGGCTGCCACAACTATACCAATTATTGCATAAATGATCGTGTTCTTCGCCGAAGCAACACCGTTCGTATCGCCACCCGAAGTAACATACTTAAAACCGGCGATAATGATCATGACCATCGCGACAGCACCAAGAACAAGGCTGAGAATATTAATGATATCAGAAATGATTTTCCCGAGGCTGCTGCCGCTATCGCTCGAGCAAGGATTTGTCGAAGAGCCTACAGCGATTCCCTGACAAGCTTCATTCTGGGCTGTTGATTGGCTGAAAGGATCTGCATACACCTTAAGGCTCTGAATCCCAAGTAAGCCGACAAACGCCAAGAAGATAGTAACTATTACTAACAGCGGATTTATCTTATGCATGATTATCTTTTATACCTCCGTCAGCACAAATGCAACTAATATCTGAGCTATAACTGCGATCATCAAACCGACCAAAGCATATATTAAACCTGTACGAGCCGACGCTATTGCTTGAGTATCGCCTCCGGAAATTACCATCTTAAAAGCGTTGATTATTATCATGATTATGGCAGCTATGCCAATAATCAATGAAATAATCCTTATGGCTACCGTTAATATACCGTTTGTGCCAAAAAGCGGGTTGTCTTTAGAACTTGCGGCATTGTCGTTGCAGATTGCTGGTTCGGAAGTTTTATCAAGGTTATTGCACGGTCCTGAGTTATCACTCGGGTTTAGAATATCCACGGCTCGGCCTGAAGATACGACAAATGACGGCGTAAGTAGTGCTAGAAGAAGTCCTATTATAAGTAGTGCTTTTTTTGTCATTTTAAATATTGGTTAATATAAACGTTACTATTATTTCGGCACTAACGCACACCAATAAACCAACCAAAGAATAAATTATCGTTTCGCGGGCTTTGGTAACAGCTTGAGGATCCCCTGAGGATGTAATGAACTGAATTGCCCCAATTAATATCATTATGATAGCTAGAGCGCCGAGGGCTCCAAATAGAAGCTGGAGAATTGTTTGGAGGTTACCACTCGAGGCGCTTACTGTCGGCAGCCCAGTATCGCAATATATATCCTGATTGGTGCTGCTGTTGTGCCCGCATATTGCCATAGCGGTCGCAAAAGAATGATGTATGGTTACTAGATGATTAAACAGGAGTGCTTTCATCAGTTAAATCTCCCGGCAATAAAGGTTACTATTGTGGCAGCCACAACCGCAATCACTAATCCAATTAGGGCATTAATTATCGTACCTTGAGCTTTTTTTGCTTGCTCGGGTTCTCCTTGGCTGGTTATGTACTGGACGCCTCCGTAGATAACCATTGCAACCGCAACGAGACCGGCTACCCTGAGCAATATTTCAACTATGGCAGCCGCAATTAGCCAAATATCACTCAGACCAGCAATAGTCGGAGCACAAATCAGGCTGGGGTGTGTGTCTGTTGGGCTCATTCCTGGAGCCAGGGCATAAAGACCATGTAAATACGCATACCAAGTTGGGAAGCCCAAAAAACTGGTATTTGTCAGGGGGCAAGTGCCGCCAAGTGTATCGGTGGCACCATTGGCAGGGCTTAGCGCATAAACTAATGCTGGTGCGGCAACTAAAGCCATCAATGAACTTATACTGGTCGTAATTATGAATATTTTCTTTATTTTACTTAACATACTTGCCTTTATATGTGAAAAAAGTCCAGTCAACCCAAAAATCATTGGAAGAACCTAATCGGTATTACATAGTTTAATATTGCATAAGCGAATATATAAATAAACAGAGCCATCATAGATGCCCTTATTCTAGCGGTAGCAGCGGCTGTGGCCTGCGGATCACCATGTGAAGTTGAATACTGAATGCCGCCAACTATAACAGAAGCAATCACAACGATGCCTACTCCGTCTGAGAGTAGCCTGATGATTGCAAATATCATATCTATGATTGGGTTATTTATGTTGTGGCTGCAGCCAATATCGATTGATACATAAACTTTGTCGTCCCCATTGCCGCAATAGTAGGTCGGTTGATCTTTCGGGTTGGTAATAGTCACCTGAGAACTAGTGGCTGCAAAAGTTGTAGGACAGATCTTGCCAGAACTTGGAGAGCCATCAGACCCGCCTGAGCAGCCTGCCAGTGGGGCTGCCGCAACTGATGCCGAAAATATCAACACACCCGAAAAAACAAATAAAACGGATATAAAAAGACCAATTATTCTTGAGTTGTTTTTTGTTTTTTGCAAAATTTTCATTTTTGTTACTATACTTAAAATATAAACTTTTTAGATTGTCTAATCAAGATGATTTTAGCGAATGATTGTTATGCATACCATTGCGCTCCTAACATTAGCAGGTTAACTAGTTTGTCTTAGTCGTAAACGCTTATCTTTATGCTGTCTTTATGCTATAAACAAAGAAGATGAAATTGCTAAAAAATAAAATATTTATGGGTTTGGGCTTGTTGTTCATTGGTGCTGCCTTTTTTGGCGCTATAAGCCCAGCTAAAGCACATGCTGCGCCGGCAATATATATTAGCAATAACATGGATTCGGGTGACTTATCTACTGTAGACGTAGAGGTCCAAATTTCAGCAGTAATGACCGCTAAAGGATATGTCTCTGCTTCGACCGTTTTTAATAATGAACAGCTCCAGCTGGTTCAAGTCGGGCAGGCCTGGTGGATTGAAGACAGCAACGGTAAAGAGCTCTACCAAATACCTAATGCGCTCTACCTAAAAATTATCGATGCGGGAAGCGGCAACCAGCTTGGGACTTACTGCACATCGAATGACGGCGGCAGTACTTTTCAACCTTGTGCGGAAGACGATACTATAACTCCAACTTTTACAAGCGGAGACCCGCTATCGAGCAGTGGTCCCTATCCCTATACTCTCGAGTATAGCGCTTACTTCAGCGCAACAGATGAAAACGGCGCTAGTAATTACCCCACCAGTAATATTAATTATTATGCGTGCCCATCTGGGCCAAACATAACATTAAACCGCTCCTGCCCGGGTAAAACTCCGCTTAAATATTGGACCGTCGAATCCTGTACTTACAATTCGCCTCCCGGTTTGGACCTTTTTGGTTCGAACTGTGTTACATCGCTGGGATTAACTACTGGCGGCAACCCAAATCATAACATTCCATCATCAATAACTCTTGGTTTGCCGCTGACGAAATACACGCCGGTAACAGAAAGACAGCAGTTGAGTTCTGATCAAACCACACCGACCTGTGAAAACCAGGCCCCTGATCTGGGATGGATAATGTGCCCGGTTTATGAAGGTGCTGCGCATATGTGTGATTGGCTTTTGACAAACTTGGTCCAACCACTGTTAGTGACCGACCCGATTAGTACAAACCCCGCCAATACGACTTATCAGATATGGTCCAATTTCCGCATTTATGGCAATGTAGTTCTCGTTATTGCTCTGCTGGTATTAGTATTCGGTGAAGTTATTGGTGGAGGGGTTATTGATGCCTATACTGCTAAAAAAATGTTGCCAAGGATACTTATGGCGGCAATTTTAATCAATCTCTCAGTTTATATTGTTGCTCTACTGGTTGATATGACCAATGTGATAGGCGGCGGGATCGGGCAATTACTAACTTCACCGATTGCCCAAGATGCCCAGTTTAAATTTACCCTGACTCAGTCCGGGGCCAACGGCGTGGGATTACTTGTCGGGTCAGGATCTGTTTTCGCGTTAACCGCGGGGATAATATCAACTGGCGTCCTAGGCGCTGCAGTTGGTTTTATTATGCTATTTGCCATTTTGCCGGCAGTGTTGGGGCTGCTCGCCGCTTTTATTGTTATTTTGCTCCGAAAAGCAATAATTCTATTCTTGGTTTTAATCAGCCCAATTGCGTTTGCCTTGTTTTGTTTGCCAAATACTGAGAAATACTTCAGAAAATGGTGGGATCTATTGCTCCAAACACTGATGGTGTACCCAATAATCATGATAATGTTTGCAGTTGCAGATATACTAAGTGTCACCATCCAGCAGGCGAACAGCTCCAGCGGGATAGGCGGCGGTCCCTTGCTGAGCGAGGCTGCAAAGATAAGCACAATTGGTCAAGGACTGGCGGCATTAATTGCCTTTGTGTGTCTGTTTTTGCCACTCATGCTCATCCCGTTTGCTTTTCGAATGGCGGGTGGCGCACTGGGTAAAATTTCGGAGGTAGTAGGTAATAATATGAACAAAGTTACGGAAGCAATCAAAGGGAATATTAATGATCCCAATAGCCTAAGGAATAAAACTAAGCGCAATCTTGGCCAACAAGTGACCAGAGGTCAAAACCGTGTTATCCAGGCTGGACGAGATATGAAAGCACCAGCTCTAACAAGAGCCAGAGGAAAGATTGCCGGTCTGGGTGTTTTTGGGAACGTTGATCAGCGTATGGCAACTTATAATAAAGCCGCCGCACAACGCAGAGAAGATCTGACAAGTTTTGGTGATGACACATTAGTTTATGCCGGAGCCGGCTATATGGAGGATGGCAAGTACTTTGACGCAAAAGGGAGGCAAATATCCCGGCAAACTTATAAGCGAGGCAAAAGCTTGTATGGCGGTTCTCAGCATGACATTTCTCAAGCTTTGACACACCAGCTCGGTAAAGCTCTGACCCAAGACGATGTCGCCCAGTACAGAAAAGCCTTCAGAAAGAACGCAATTAACGAGGGCTGGAGTGATAAAGAGGTCGCAGGAGTCCATGCGGCAGTAACTTACCCGCACAAATCCGTCCATCCCTCTGAATGGTACAGTAAACCTAAGTTACTAAGTAATGGTGATATTTACTGGGAAGACGTCAGTCAAAACGAGGGGGCTTACGGAGAAATGGTTACGGACTTGGCCGCGCGACCAGCTTATGAGTTATCAAGGGTATCGGCAGATGATTGGGCAGTCCAGGCAGATCATCAGACGAGAGCTGGAAGGAAATTCGAGGCTATTGACGCTGTTTTGAGAAGCGGCGAAACACGTCAAGTCGCAGCTGACGGCACAGTAACTGTCTCCCATCCGGGCAAAGTTGTGGAAGATCATGCAACAGGCATAAAAACTGTGTACGACGAGCATGATAAGGTAACCGGTTCGGTAGCACAGACAGCTGATGGCCTAACCGCATATGGGGCAGATGGGAGGAGTGTTGCTTCGGTATCTACAGGTGAGCTGAGAAACTTTGCTAAAACCGATGAGATACTGGATTCCATGGTTGCCGAACGGGTAATGCAGGTTAGCTCAGACGGCGAGGTCCAGGTGGCAGGCGCTAGCCCTGAAGCCCAAAAAATTATTGGGGCAATGTATAACAGCCAGCAGTATCGGGTAGGCGCGACTGAAGGCGGCACCAATACCAGCCAACGCGCAGTTTACCGGAAAGAGCCGGTTAAAGCAGCAAGGGAAGCCGATAGTCGCGGTGAGACTCCGACACAGACAAGAGCTAGGATTAATCGAGTTATCACCGCCAACACGCTCGGCACTATTGATGCAACCGGCGACCAGACGCGTCCGGCAATCATAAATGCCGACCCGGCGGTAAAACCCCCGCTACAAGTACCCTAAAGACAAAATGTCTTCGTTAATACACCGGTTCTCGCTATAATATAATCAAAGCGGTTATGGCAAGTTACAAAGTTATTCAAGACATTGAAGCAGAAGATAAATTAATTGGCCCGTTGACGCTGAGGCAATTTATTTATGGTTGTGCTGGGGCGATATTTTTATATTTATCCTTTTTGGTTTTGACTAAACATGCCGGCGTGTTGGCGGTATTTTTTTTGCCAGTAGCTCTGGTCAGTATTTTCTTCGCCTTTCCCTGGAAACTGAATCAGCCAACCGAGGTCTGGGCTCTTGCTAAAGTCCGTTTTTTGTTCAAGCCTAGGCGAAGAATTTGGGATCAAAGCGGTATCAAGGAATTGGTCGAGATAACTGCTCCCAAAAAAATTCATGATTATTTAGGCGAGCCGCTGTCCCAGACTGAAGTTAAAAGCCGGCTTACGGCTTTGGCGGGTTTAATCGATACCCACGGCTGGGCGATTAAGAACGTCGGCTTAGACTCTGTCGGACAAATAAATTCGGACAGACTTATCGACATATCAAGTCTGCCCGTTGAAGTCCCCTCCGTTGACATTCAAGCCGCCGATGATGTGTTGGATGAAGTGAATAACCCAGTCGCTCATCACTTTAACGAAATGATAGATGCCTCTACTCAGGCGCATAAGCAACACATCCGGCAAGAACTACAAGATGGGATTGGTTCTGGAAATACTTCTAGTTTATCTCCTCCCCATGATTATTGGTTTTTAAACCAACCCACACTGGTCAATCAACCCCCTGGCAATACGGTTTTCAGGCAACCCACTGTCGTCACCCCTGGCGCGGTTGATGATCAGCCAGAGCTAATAAACGACTCATATAGCACCGCTGAAGAAAAAGCAATTACGGAAAAATTAAAATTACAGCAAACAGAGTCCGACCTCGCCAATTCCAACCTTCATGTATTAAACCAGACCCCTCCCTCCCCACCTCAAGCTATCAGCCCACCACCAATGACACCAGTAACAGATCCTGCTATACTTGGGTTTGCTACTAGAAACGACCTCAATATATCGACTTTGGCACGTCAGGTTAATCATCAATCAGATGAAGAGCCAAATGAAGTGGTTGTTAAGTTGCACTAACCTCGTTATCGAGTAACCCAGGGGTGGATTAAATAATGGAGCCGACAACGCCAAACCAACAGCAAACGCCAAACAAAGGACCAATTGCCCGGTTTCCTTCTGATACCGCTACCGGTGCCACTCTTGTCCGGCCAATGGTTATTGACCCGTCAGGGGGCATTCCCCTGGCAGCAAATAGTCAAGTGACCTCAGGCGATGTCAGCGGAGTTCCTCAAACGGCTAGCGCTCAAACCAACCCCAACAGCGCCCAAAACAGTCTTGAGATTGCAGAAATTCGCGACGGGATAGTTATCATGAACGACGGGTCATACAGGTCTGTCATAATGGTTAAATCGATTAATTTTGATTTAATGAGCCAGACCGAGCAAGAAGCTGTTGAGTATAGTTACCAAGGATTTCTAAATTCTCTCTACTTCCCAATTCAGATATTTATCCGCTCGCAAAAAGTTGATTTAGACCCCTACCTAGACAGATTGGAGGAACTCAAATCTGAACACGATAATATGCTTCTAGCAATGTTGATGGAAGATTATATAAATTTCATGGACTCGCTCGCCCAAAGCACTAGTATCATGGATAAAAAATTCTATATAGTTGTACCTTATTTCGCAACTGTTGATATCCAAAGAGCACTCACCCAAAGTAAAGATTTTTTCAGCGGCGTATTCAAGCTATTCAAAAAAAATGAAACTAAAATCGTGATTAATGAGGCAGACCTCGAGAAAGCCAAAACGGAGCTTCGTAACCGAGTACAGGCTGTTCTGGGAGGACTTCAGCAAGGCAGCATCCAAGGGCTGCCGCTTGATACGCAAGAATTGATCGAGCTTTATTATGATACATATAACCCTGATACCGCCACCCGACAACAACTTAAAAACTTTAATGATTTAACTGCCGACGTCATCACCAAAGGGACTGGCAGTGCTGTCCAGCCACATCTCCAAAGGGAGCTAGAATGATCGGCCGAAAAAAGAAGTCATTTTCTCAAGGTTCTGGTAATGTTGCTTTGGATCAGTCTTCCAAAGAACAACGGGAAGTTAATGTGGCTTTCCAAAAGGGCATATCGGCTCTTCGTGATTTTATTGCCCCAGGATCAATTGAATTTTTTACTGCCTACTTCAAACTTGGTACTCGTTTAGCCAGAACCTACTATGTCTATGGATACCCAAGACAAATTTACACCGGCTGGTTAAGCAGTTTGGTGAACATTGATGAGATTGTTGATATATCAATATATATTTACCCAGTTGAAAGTCAGATTGTTCTAGAAAATTTGCGTAAAAAAGTTACACAGCTCGAGGCGGGCATTCAGTTAGACACGGAAAAAGGGCGAGTCAGAGACCCCGGTAAACAAGCAGCCATATTGGATGCCGAACAAATGCGGGACAGTCTCCAGGTAGGAGAAGAGCGTTTCTTCAGATTCGGCTTATATTTCACCGTTTATGCTACAACCATGGATGAGCTGGAATTAGTTTCCCATAAAATCGAATCAATGTTGGGTCAGCAGCTAGTCTATTCAAAACCAGCCTCGTCTCAACAAGAACAAGGTCTGAATAGTACGGTGCCCCAATTTGATGATCAGCTCGAAATCCGAAGGAATATGAGTACCGGAGCTATTAGTACTAGCTTCCCTTTTACCAGCGCTGATTTAAGTGACGACCACGGCATTTTATATGGTATAAATATGCACAATTCAGGACTGGTAATTTTTGATCGGTTCAGTTTAGAGAACAGTAATTCCGTCGTGTTTGCTAAGTCGGGGGCAGGAAAAAGTTTTGCCGTAAAACTTGAGGCGCTGCGTAGTTTGATGCTAGGGACTGAGATCATAATAATTGACCCGGAGAATGAATATGAGAAGTTGGCAGATTCAGTTGCGGGGGCATATATAAGACTAAGCTTAAACTCGGCAACGCGTATTAACCCGTTCGATTTGCCAAAAGCTATTGTCACGGATGAGACGGATAACGCATTGAGGAGCAATTTGATTACTCTTCATGGGCTATTCCGATTAATGATGGGTGGAGCCCAAGCTCAATTAATCGGTGGCAATACCACACTCATGCCGGCCTTAAGCCCGGTCGAGGAAGCTGATTTAGACACTGCCTTAATTGAAACATACGCCAAGGCAGGGATTACGAGTGATCCGTTAACGCATACCGGTCTGCCGCCGACCATCAGCGATCTGTACCAAACCCTACTCCATATGGGTGGAACCGGTCCGCAGCTTGCCCAAAGATTACGTAAATATACTTCCGGTACTTTCGCCGGTATTTTTAGCCAGCAATCGAATATTGACATTAATAATCCTCTGGTGGTTTTCAATGTCAGAGACCTAGAAGATGAACTTCGTCCGGTTGCTATGTATATTGTTCTTAATTACATCTGGAATAAAACTAAGACCGACCAAAAAAGACGAATTTTAATCGTTGATGAAGCTTGGCAGCTTATGAAATATGAGGATTCGGCTAACTTTCTTTTCAGCCTAGCCAAGCGGGCCCGTAAATATAATCTTGGTATCACAACTATCACTCAAGACGTTGAAGATTTTATGGGTTCTAGAATGGGACGGGCGATAGTCGCAAACGCTTCCATGCAGTTTTTATTGAAGCAGTCGCCATCAGCTGTTGATCTGTTGACAGATATTTTTAAGTTAACCGAAGAGGAGAAAAAACGACTGACTCAATTCCCGGTCGGGCAAGGGCTTTTCTTTGCAGGCCAAAATCATGTTCATATCCAAGTCATCGCCAGCCCGACAGAAATCGGCTTGATCATAGCTAACCCTGTTCAGAATCCAAGCACGACTAAGGATATCGGGCTGGCAGATCAAGAAGGGACTATTGATCTCGAAAATCCCGTGCAGCCTGAAGTTAGTAGTGGTTCAACGTAAATTAATACATACCCATGGCTATTTACGACGACCAAGACAAACAACCTAAAAAGCGGACTAGGGAATTCAGTTCACATGACCTTCTGGATGAAGAACGGGGTTCTTTAGCGAAGAGTGGCGGAGAGTCCCCGGGTTCAACTTCAACCCCTGAGCAACTTCGGGAAACTGAGTCCAATATCGGCCAGACTGGCACAGACCAACACCAACCGAATGATACCCTAGGAAAAGGTTTTACCGGTAGCTCAAGTACTACTGGCAAGAAAAAGGTCTCTCGAACAAAACAGCTGATCCGGTTTTTTGCTAGCCGAGGGAACCGTAAAACCCTTGCTTTAGTCGGCGGTGGAGGCTCCGGCGTGTTAATAATCGTCGTTGTCGTTCTAGTCGCACTAATACCATTAAAAATTGAAAGTATTATAGATGATCTTGAGAGTCATTTCTTTTCTTCTACAGAGAATGCAATTGAGAACGAGTCTGATAATATACTAAAAAATTACTTCTCTAAGTATGTTGGCCCCGTATTAAAACAGGGCTGCGGATCAACCATAAATAAAGATTGCCGGGTGGTGGTCTCGAGTAGCAGTAATCCTGTATTAAATTTATACCATACCTTCTCTCAGGAGAAACTTGAGTATACACTGGCTGAGAAATACGGTATTGAGCTAAGCTATGTAGAAACTGACCACGGAGGAACTTACTATCTAAAAGCGCCCGGTACTATTGATACGAGCGTGGACGGCGAGGCTGTCAGCAAAGCTGGCGATAATACTATCAATAGCACTATGCTAGGAGATGCGATGGACCGGACGGAGGTCCGTTCCACGATAAACGCAGCCATAAAGTCCGACTCGCACTGGGAGAATGTGCTGATGCGGTTTAAGGTCGGGCGCTTGCTCGAGGAAAAGTACGGGATTAAACGCTGCCTTGTTTTTTGCGGCGTCAAAGATGCATTTACCAATGCAAGCAGCAATGCCAAATATGCTTTTAAGTCACTCCTGTTAGAAAGAGTTATAACCCCCCGCAGCGCATCTTTAGGAGCTGTTCTTGACTGCCTGCTAAACAACAGTTGCAATACCCAACAACAAAGTCCCTGTGCTGAGGGGACTGATTGCGGTGAGCTGAGCAACGCACCAACAGACTCCGAAGAGGAGGCGGTGAGTGCCGCTCTTGAATCGTCATCTTCCGGTTTTGGCTCAGAGACAGCAGACAGTCTCATTAACGCTATTACTGCTGCCAGAGATTCGGGAACTTCGATTTCCAATTATCTTATCCAGCAGGCGGTCAATAAAATTTTTGGCACGGACATTTCTGAAGATTCGATACCGGCTGTAGGCCAGTTTTTGATGATTGATCAGGCGTCTAATCTTTTAGGTTCGGCATCCGGTGCTGGATCAAGTTTAAAAAAAGCGTCTTATTTGGTTGATGCGGCGGCGGCGGTAAGTTTATATATGATGTATCGCACTTTTTCCGATGAGATGAAAACCGGCCACGATAGTGCCGCTGAGGTCGGGTCTTTTACTTCTGCCCTCGGGTCAGGGGATCAGTGCGTTAAATCATTAGAGGGAAGCTGCCCTTCCCAGCCGGTTAACGGTATGGCGAGTGCAGAGCAAACGCCACTCTATGCATCTTTGATCGACGGCCAATCTTCTTCAAGTCCAGCACCCAGCAGTACCGCGGATTTATCTCTTCTCGGTACGGCCTATGCCGCCGGGGCGAGTGGTGCAGCAAAGTCTGTTAGCGCTTATCTTTGCGATGACGGGAACCCAGTCCCAACTGGCAGTCTTGTCTGCCCGGAAGAACATCTTGGCGGGTCAAACCAATATGTCAGTGACGTCAGTAATTTTCTCAGCTCATCAGGCCTTGCGGGTTTGGCGGGAGCATTTAATAGCAGCATCGTCGGCAAGGGACTTAGTTATGCTAATGGGCTTATTGGGAACATTATAGGTGGTGTCCTTAGCGGCGCCGAGACCCTTCTTGAACATCTCCCGGGTACAAGCTGGATTGTCAGCTCGATAAAAGGTGCTATTACTGATGGGATGAGTTCATTTTTTGATTTTCTGATTAATAAGCTGGTGCCCTCGCCGTTTTCTATTGATGAGAGTGGCGGCCGGACTTACGACGAGGTTGCTGCCGGGGCCGATGCGGCTGGCGCTTCTTACGGCCAGAACGGGATAGGCGGTGAGAGACTTAGTTCAAAAGACGTGGCTACTATTGATAACCAACAAACTAAGGAAGCCGAGGAAGAATTTAAACAAGAGCCCTTTTTCGCCCGGATGTTTGATACGACAACACCGTACTCTCTAATCTCGCGGCTGGCTATGGACATGCCAATAGGGAGCAAAAGGTCAATAACCCAACAGGCTGCCAGCGCCATAATCAGCAACCCATTTACGGGTTTATTGCATGGTTTGGCGTCAGTTTTCAATAGATCTGATTCAGTTTTTGCTACCTCTTCGGCGCTTGTCAACGATCCTTTTGGTGTGACTCAGTACGGTTATCCTGACGCCGCTGCCTCTATCCCATCGGACCCAGAAACTTATTGGGACCAGAATTGCACTAACGGAACGGCCCTACAGCAGTATAACAACCAGGCTGCCTCACAGACTGACGATAATGGTTTGCCGCTTAATACTTCACCCGACCCATGCCTATTAATCCAAGCAACTGTCGGCAGTGTTGGAGGCTACTATGATTCAAGCCTCCTGTCATCGGATGATTTAGCTGACAGCAATAGCAATGGCAGTACCACCACCACTACCACGCCAACAGCTAGCAATTCTAATTATTATCAGATTGGGGATTCGTTGTCGGTTGGCATGGCCGCCAGCGGGTTGGCATCAGATCTAGCCAAAGGTAATTGGGACATTTCCAAAATTGAGGCTAATACCGGTTACACTATTGAGGCCAGCGAACCCCTATTACAAACTGACCAATCGGATATCAGCAACGCCGGTATTATTGTGGTTGAGCTTGGGACTAATGATATCTATGAGACTCAAGCGCAAATTGTTTCCGACATCCAGAACATGGTCAGCGCCATTAAAACCGTAAACTCTACGGCTCAGATTGATTGGGTTAATACTTACTCAACCTTGTTGCCAGGATATAAGACAGTCAATGCTGCCATTAGCCAAGAGGCAACGAGTTTGGGGTACACAGTACTAGACTGGGCTAGCGAAGCGATTAACAACCCTAGCCTATACGACTTCAACAGCTCCGACGGTCTTGGTGTCCACCAAGCTACGGGAGCAGGATATCAGGCAATGTCAAATTGGCTGGCCGGGCAGATCGGTGAGGCTCCCTCTTCGCAGTCATCTGATATCGTCCGTAATTTGCTGAATTCTCCCTCTAGCCCATCTTTGACAAGCAAATTCGCGAATGTTCTGAAAGGTTTTGATAATCTGTTCACCCCTCCGGTAAAACTCAAAGGTCTGGCTGAGAGTAAATGACATGAGACTGTGCCGGCGATTAACCCTAATGGTTGCATCCTTATTGTTGCTGTTGGCCCCTGCTTCTTTCATTTTTTCTGTAGCACCAAAGACAATTGCCCAAAGTTTGTCCCAATCTGATTTGGACGCTATTTATGATTGGCCGAATTGGGTGCCGACTACTGCGGCCACGCCGCCGGAATGCACAACTAC
>DATKGL010000006.1:0-30174 GCA_035510795.1 Patescibacteria group bacterium | reverse complement strand
CGGACAAGTCAGCGGCCGGGCAACCAGGCAAGTAACGCTCAACGGCAAAAAGCAAACAGAAGTTGCCAATTGGAGCGTCGGTTCCATCGTCACAGCCTATAGCTGACACCGACAGCGCGGCGGGGGGCCACATCAATGTACCGATCCGGTACACCCCCCGCCTCCCCGCAACCTCCCCGTATCATCTGACATGTCTTTTTCTTAGTGAATTCATATTAATTGGTGGAAATTTAATAACCAAAAGCCTTTGGGCAACCGTTATATAATAATTAGCGGAAATGAGGTATTTGGGAAATGGTTAAATTCAGCAAACGTCAATCAATTGAGCCGCACAAGGGAGATAAGCGCTATATTCGCCGAATCATCAAAGGGCTGCCAGGGGCTGGCCGGTTTGTTAGTAGTGTGTCAGAACATCGATCTCTTAGCGCAGACGACCGTATTAAAGCCAAGCACATCGCTAAGCCGGGAGAAGGCGACCGCGGCGATGAACACAGGAAACGTTGATTGCCGAAACGCCTCGGTGGTTATTTTGTTATGATTAAATATAAGCAAGAAGAGCAAGAATGAAAAAACGTCTAAAAAAAGTCAAACTATCCTGGCAGCAATCGTTGCCTTATGTACTGCTGGTCGGGGGTGCTATTGGCCTGATCGCTTCTTTTTCTCTGGCTTACGACAAAGTTAAAGTTGTGGCCAACCCACATTACATCCCGAACTGCGACCTCAACCCGGTACTAAGTTGTTTGTCGGAAATGAACTCCAAGCAGGCTAGTATTCATGGCATACCAAATCCATTTTTTGGCATGGTAATATTCAGCATGCTGGTAATGTTTAGCCTGGCATTATTGTCGGGCGCGGTGCTTAAGCGTTGGCTATGGGTGGCGGCACAGGTAGCGGCTACTGTTGGCGTAATTTTCATGCACTATCTGTTCTTTGAGGCAGTATTTAGAATCCACTCGATCTGCCCATGGTGTTTTGTCACTTGGATGGTGACCATAGTTATATTTTTCGGTATCACTATCTACAACCTACGGATGGGTTATCTGAGCCATTCGCGGTTCAAGTACTCTAAAAAATTGGGCGACTTCGTTCATAGGCACAGCAACGACGTATTAGTGCTATGGTACCTAATCATAATTGGTATATTGATAATAAAATTCTGGTACTACTGGAAAACGCTGTTTTAGAGATCAGGCGTCAACACCGATAGCTTCGCTGATAGTTTTATAACCGTCATGCTCCAAGAGAGCTACGAGACCTTTGTTGATCTGTCCGATAAGCGGCGGTCCTTGGAATATCAAGCCGGTAACGAGTTCGACCAGCGTTGCACCAAGTTTAATCTTTGTATAGGCATCTTCAGCAGAAAAAATACCGCCAACGCCGCTGATGACCAAATGCTTGCCATACTTTTTATAAGTCTGGCGGATGAGGTTGTTGCTTAAATCCCAAACCGGCTTGCCGCTCAGATTCCCCTTAACGGTTTCGGGTAGTGGATCGCTCAGTTTGATGTTCTTTCGGTCTTTGGCCAAATTGCTGATCGTAACACCGGCTACGTGGTGTTTAATAATGATATTTAAAAGATCATCGAAGGCCGGCCAAGCAAGGTCAGATGGCATTTTAACAAAGACTGGCTGGCTCAAGTTTACTTTATCAACTTTTCGCAGTAATTGATCAAGACGCTTGGGAGTAGTGAACGGCTCGCCACCGTAAGCGTTCGGGCAGGATATGTTGATGGTGATAATTTTACCGATCCCGGACTTTTTTAAATACTCGAGGCTGCCGGCATAATCATCAATAGCATCAGCATCGGTTGCCGAAGCTTGGGAGTTTGTTTTGGCGACGGAAATATTGAGCGGGAAGTCGTCGAATGTGTTTTTCGGGTAGCTTTTTAACCTTTTGACAATTTTGACAACGCCCTGATTAGCCAGTCCAGCGTTCACGACCAGTGATTGAGATTTTGGCAGCCGGTAAAACCATGGCTTAGGATTGCCTGAGCACTCTTTAAGTGTCAGCGATCCGCCTTCCATGAAACCGAAGCCGATTGACTTCAGCAGTGGCGGCAGCTCAAAGTTTTTATCAAAACCGGCCGACAGTCCGACGGGATTACGGAAATGTATCCCCAGTACTTCTTGTTCCAGGACGCTGTTTTCATATGCAAAAGCGCCATGCATGAAATAGCGGAAGCTGCTTATCTTTTGCAGCCGGCTTCCGGCCTGCAACATGCGATCGTGAACAATATCCGGTTTTTGCTTGAAAAGTATTGGTTTAGCTACTTTTGTATATATTTGACTGCTTACATTACTGACAATTTTTTGCATCGCCTTCTTTCTGTTAATTACCAGTATAAATTACCTGCCTGAACTCTGACAATATCGTCAACGCTTAAACAGTAATTGTTTTTCGGTATAATAGGAACATGCAAGTAATTGTTGACGGATTGTCGACAAATTATCACGTCAGCGGCGATGGCCATAAAACTGTTCTGCTACTGCACGGATGGGGCGACAGTAGCCTGGGGTTGGCGGGGCTGCAACAGGAACTATCCAAAAATTTCACAGTGGTCGCACCTGATCTGCCGGGTTTCGGCAAAACCGATAATCCCCCTTCACCTTGGGGACTGAGCGATTATGCGAATTTTGTTAAGGCATTTATGCATAAACTGAAGATTAATGAAATTTATGCCATTATCGGCCACAGCAATGGTGGGGCGATTGCTATCAGGGCTGTTGGCAAGGGATTGCTGGGCCCCGACAAGCTTATACTTCTAGCTAGTTCAGGTGTCCGTTCGCCCTATAATGGCCGCCAAAAAGGCCTCCGTCTGCTAGTTAAGACCGGCAAGGCCGTCACCATGCCTCTGCCAAAAATAATAAAGCGTAAGCTGCGCATGACAGTTTATAATACAATCGGATCAGAAATGTTGATAGCCGAAGACCTCCAAGAGACTTTTAAAAAAATAGTTAGTGATGACGTTACAGCTGACGCCGGTCGCATCAGCATACCGACGCTGCTTATTTATGGCGAAGAGGATAGAGCTACCAGCCCCGCGACTGGTCGGCTTTTCCATGAAAAAATTAAGAATTCGATCTATGAACAGGTAGCATCAGCCGGACATTTCGTCCACCTTGATCAACCTGCCTTAACAAATAAAGCAATAGGAGACTTTTTACATGTTTAACGCCATTTCCAGCCTGTATATGCCATCTTACCCCAGTGTGCTGGTATATATGCTACAGAACACTGAATATCAGGTGTGGCCTTATCTAAAGTGGTACTGGCGGACACAAAACTTCCATAAAGTAATTGTCAGGCGGAAGCTGGAAAAGACCAAAGCCGCCCGCTTACTTGATCTGAGTATTCGTTTGATCATAGTCGTTGAAATATTAGCCGGTGGTTTTTTTATTTATTTAAATCAATGGCATCATACGCCAGGTTCCTTGGCGTTTGGTCTGGCTCTGATCATCGGCTATCCAGTGGTTTCGGCGCATTTAGTGGCGCTGGTAATCTGGCTAGGACGGGTTGTCTGGATCATGCCCCGCGACGAACGGCAGATTGAGCAGTCCAAACAGGATTTCAAGAACTTTAAAAAACCTAAAATCGCCGTTGCCGGTAGTTACGGCAAGACCAGCATGAAGGAAATGCTTTTGACTGTACTTAGCGAAGGCAAAAAAGTTGCCGCCACCCCAGCCAACAAGAATGTTGCTGTTTCGCACGCCCGTTTCATCAGCAGCATCAAAGGCGATGAAGACATTTTAATAATTGAGTACGGCGAAGACAGGCCGGGTGATATTGAGAAGTTTGTCCGGGTTACCCGCCCGACTCATGGCATTATTACCGGAGTAGCGCCGGCTCATCTGAATCATTACAAGACATTGTCGGCGGCTGGTCAGGATATCTTTACTCTGGCGAAATACCTTGGCGGCAAGCACGTTTATGTCAACGCGGAATCTGAAGCAGCCAGAGAGTTTATTGAAGGCGACTATGGTTTGTATGACGCTGGTGGAGCGCTGGGATGGGTCGTTGGCGACGTTAAAATATCACTCAAAGGCACCAGTTTTACGTTAAAAAAAGGCAAAAAGCTACTCAAGTTACACAGCCAGTTGCTCGGACGGCACCAACTTGGCCCGCTGTCTTTGGCCGTAGCTTTGGGAGAGGAGTTCGGCCTGAGCGACGAACAGGTTGAAGCTGGGGTAGGCAAGACCAAACCGTTCGAGCATCGGATGAACCCCTATGAGCTAAATGATGCTTGGATAATCGACGACACCTACAACGGCAATATTGAAGGCATTAAAGCCGGGGCCCAATTGCTCAAAGAACTTAAAGCTACGCGCAAATGGTACGTCACGCCGGGGCTAGTCGACCAGGGAGTTGAAACAGAGACTGTTCACCGGGAAATGGGAGAGCTAATTGCTGGGGCCGGTCCGGATATTGCTGTATTGATGCAGAATTCAGTAACCAAATTTATTAAAGAGGGGCTGGAAAAAGCAGGCTTTAAGGGTGATTTAAGAATTGAAACTGACCCGCTGAAATTTTATACTAATCTGGGTGATTATTTGGCTGCCGATGATCTGGTACTGATGCAGAACGACTGGCCTGATAATTACGCCTAAGTAGCCTCCGCCATATTGAAATAATCTCTCTTAGTGCGATACTAAGATTAGTTATGGAAACAGTAGCAGTTATCTTTGGCGGGCGCTCGACTGAGCATGACATTTCAATTATTACAGCCATTGCCAGCATTATTAAACCTTTGGAATTAACCAAAAAATATCGGGTTGAGGCAGTGTATATCGCCAAAGACGGTGCTTGGTACTGGGACGATAAACTGAAGAATATAAATTTGTTTTCATCTAATGGCATTACGGATTTTCTTAAGAAGTCACAACCGGCTAGCTTAGAATTTAACGGCGGCATGACACTGGTAAAAACCGGCGGTATAGCCGGCCGGCGCCGACACCATAAAATTGATATCGTTTTTCCGGCAATGCATGGGACTTACGGTGAAGACGGTGCCTTGATGGGGCTGTTGGACATGACTGGCGTCGCCTACGTCGGCTGCGGCCTGAGTGCCAGCGCTATTGCTATGGATAAAGCATTTGCTAAGCAAATCGCTGTTGCTAATAATTTGCCTACCCCGAAATTCCTGGTCTTCAGCCGCCACCAGGTAGAGAAAGATTCGACCAAAGTTCTGGCGGCAATTAAAAAGGATCTATCCTACCCATTGTTTATTAAGCCGGTTCATCTTGGTTCGAGCATTGGTATTTCCCGGGTTGATAATGATACAAATTTGATTAACGCGCTCGAGACGGCGGCCCACTATGACAGTAAAATAATTGTCGAACAGGCTATAACCAACTTGATTGAGGTGACATTGCCGATTATCGGCAACAAAGTACCTCAGCCGGCGTTGTTGGAGAGGCCTCTGACTCAGGCCGAGGATTTCTTTGATTTTGATACCAAATATATGAAAGGCGGCAAGAAAGGTAAAAACTCCAATCCGGCCGCCAAAGGCGCCCAAGGTTATAGCGAACTGCCGGCGAAACTGTCAAAAGAGCTGTATGACCAAGCCGAAAAATTGGGCTGTGACATTTATCGGGCTTTTGGCTGCAGCGGCATCGCCCGGGTTGATATGCTGATTGATTCTGTCGCTAAGCAGGTTTATTTCAATGAAGTTAACCCGCTGCCCGGCGGATTGTACTCCCACAACTGGCGGGCGGCCGGAATTTCCAATGTCGAGTTGGTTGAGCGTCTGGTGAGCTTGGCTAGAGAACGCCAGACCGAGCAAGAAGCGGTTGTCACTACTTTTTCAACGAATTATCTGAAACAGTTTTAGATTAAACAGTGCTGACTTACTTTTCTCCCTGTTTTCTAGTAATCTAGAAGAGTTACTATGAAACGTTATAATCCCAAAGAAGTTGAACCCAAGCGGCAGAAGCAATGGGCTGATAGTCAGCTATACCGGGCGGTTGATTTCGATGATCAGCGGCCTAAATACGTTATGCTGACAGAATTTCCCTATCCTTCGGGCGACGGCCTTCATCTCGGTCACGTCCGGGAATATACGCTGGGTGATATTATGGCCCGCTACCGGCGCATGAACGGTTATAATGTGCTTTTTCCGATGGGTTATGATGCCTTTGGCCTGCCAACTGAGAATTATGCTATAAAAAACAAGATTACTCCGCAGCAGGCAACCGCCGATAACATTGCTACTTTCCGTCGTCAATTTGATGCCATGGGTTTTAGTTTTGACTGGGATAGAAGCTTCAGCACCAGCGACCCTGAGTATTACCGTTGGACCCAGTGGTTATTCCTGCAATTTCATAAAGCCGGCTTAGCTTATCAGGCAGAGACGGCTATCAACTGGTGCCCGAGTTGCCGGACAGGGCTATCCAACGAGGAAGTTGTTGCCGGCCGGCACGAACGCTGCGATACTTTAGTCGAGAAGCGGATGCTTAAGCAGTGGCTGCTGAAAATTACGGAATATGCCGATCGCCTGATTGATGGTCTAAATAACGTCGATTATTCGGATTGGATTGCTCAGCAGCAAATTAACTGGATTGGCAAAAGCACAGGCAGCGAAATTGTATTTAAGGTAGCTGATTCGGCCGAATCAATTAATGTATTTACTACTCGTCCGGACACTATTTTCGGTGCGACTTTTATGGTGTTGGCGCCCGAACATCCGTTGCTGAAGAAGATTGTGCCCGAGTCCCATCGCCAGCAGGTTAACAGCTATATTGCCTCTAGTTTGTCTAAGACCGAAATTGAACGTCAGGAAACCGAGCGGGAGAAAACAGGTGTTTTCAGCGGCGCTTACGCGATCAACCCTTTATCTGATCAAAAAATACCGATCTGGATAGGCGATTATGTCCTGATCGACTACGGCAGCGGTGCAATTATGGCCGTTCCGGCTCATGACGAGCGGGATTGGGCTTTTGCTAAAACCTTTGACTTGCCTATCAAGAGAGTGATTAAAAATGATACGTCGGACGATACTTATAGTCTAGGTGAAGGCGTAATGATTGATTCTGGTTCCTACAACGGTTTACCCAGCGCCGAAGCTCGTGAAAAAATGACTGCTGATCTGATTCGTGCCGGCCAAGCCAAAGACGAAGTTCATTATCATCTACGCGACTGGATTTTTTCGCGGCAGCACTACTGGGGCGAGCCAATCCCGATTATCCATTGTCCACAGCATGGGGCAGTCGCCGTACCGGACGACCAGTTGCCGGTCGTTTTGCCGGTCATTGATCATTACGAGCCGACCGATAATGGTGAAAGTCCGTTGTCACTAATCGAAGATTGGGTTAATGTTCCTTGCCCGGCCTGCGGCCAACCAGCCAAACGGGAAACCGATACCATGCCTAACTGGGCCGGCAGCAGCTGGTATTATCTGCGTTACTTTGATCCTCACAACAATCAGCAGTTTGCCGACCAGGCTAAGCTAGATTATTGGGGAATGGTGGATATGTATTTGGGCGGCATGGAACACACTACTCTGCATTTGCTGTATTCCCGCTTCTGGCATCAGTTTGGTTATGACCAGGGATTACTACCGACGCCAGAGCCTTATGCCGCTCGCCGCGGACAGGGTATAGTGCTGGCCGCTGACGGATCAAAAATGAGTAAAAGCAAAGGCAATGTAATCAATCCCAGCGATATCATCGATCGGGGTTACGGAGCCGACTCGCTGCGGCTGGCTATCGGGTTTCTGGCTCCTTATGATCAGACTACCGCTTGGACGCCAGAAGGCGTTGCCGGGACTTTCCGCTTTTTGCAGCGGATCTGGACCCTGACTCAGGAGTTTGTTGAGTCTGACCAATCTCAATCTAATGATAGCGCCGCTGAACCGCTATTGAAGCTGACGCACAAAACGATCGCAAAAGTTACCGAGCAGCTGATTAATATGGGTTTCAATACAGCAATTGCCAGCCTCATGGAATACGTCAACGGACTCTATAAGCTCAAGGCCGAGGACAATTTTACCGATCGTCAGACTTGGCAGTTTGTTCTCCAGAGCCTGGTTAAGTTATTGGCCCCCTTCGCACCGCATATAGCCGACGAGCTATGGACTGAATTAGGTCAAAGCGGGTCAGTCCACAACGCTGTCTGGCCGGTCGCGGACGGTAAATATCTTACCGAAGACTCCTTGACGATCGTTATTCAGGTTAACGGTAAGCTCAGGGGCGAGATTGTGGTTGCCAGCGGAGTTGCTGAAGATAAAGTAGTTGAGACGGCCAAACAGAATGAGAAAATCAAGCAGTTTCTTGATGGAAAAGAAATTATCCGAACCGTTTACGTGCCGGGAAAACTGGTCAACTTTGTGGTAAATGATTAGATTGACATAGAATATGGAAAATCAAGCCGCCGCCGGCAAGCCGAATAAGCGGAGAAGACGATTAACCGTACTTGTTTCTATTCTTGCCATTATTGTTGCTTTCATGATTTTGAGTACGCTGCTAGCCAATTGGGCCAACAGGCACTACGCTGATTTTAAAGTAAACGGCTCGGCTATGGCGCCTGCCCTGACCAGCGGCAAGGTGGTTTTAGTCAAGAAAACCACTACTTTCCGGATTGATGACATTGTAGTGTTTAAAATTACATATCACAGTAGTACTCCGAAGGAGTTAATTGACCGGGTTGTGGCGCTGTCCGGCGACCGGGTGGTCATAAGCGGGAACAAGCTGAGCGTTTATGACAGCAGCCACCAGAATGGGTACAATCCTAGCACTGGCTATGATCCAAACGTTAATACGGTTGGCAATGTCAGCTTGACTGTCCCCGTAGGTTATGTCTATGTGCTTGGTGATAACAGATCTGACTCGCTTGATTCCAGGACTTTCGGGCCGCTAGCAAAATCAGCTGTCATCGGCACGGTTGTACCCGGCTCATAGGTTCAACGGCAAGTTTTAAATATCACGCCAAGGCTAAATAAGCTTGAGAAAACGAGGAAGTCAAGCTATAATTCAGCTGTCCGTCGTATAAAACAATAAGGAGATCGCGCATGGGTAAGCCCAAAAAACGAACGAGCCCACGCCGCACCGGAAGTCGTCGCAGTCATCTGGTGCTGAAGTTAGCTCGTCAAGTCAACGCCAAATCCCCAGTCAGGGTTTATACGACCCGCCGTGAATCTGGCAAAAAACCAGACACCAAGCCGGAACCAAAACCGGCACCGTAATAATTAATTTTTAACAATATGGCATCCAATCGTCACCTCGGTCGTATTATTGCGCTACAAACCCTCTACGAACAGGATTTTCGCCAATCCGCCAACGATCAGTCATTCGATTTGGATGCTGTTCTGGCCCGCAACATTAGCCGCTATCATTCTATGATCGACGATAAGTCCTTCATTGAGCGGTTAGTCCATGGCGTAACCAAGAATGAAAAGAAATTAGATAAAGTACTTCAGCCGGTAGCCCCCGAATGGCCAGTCGATCAAATAGCCAGAATGGACCGGGCAGTACTCCACATTGGTTTGTATGAGCTGATTTATCAAAAAGACGTTCCGCCTAAAGTCGTCATCAATGAAGCCGTCGAACTGGCTAAGGCTTTTGGCGGAGACAATTCGTCTAAATTTATCAATGGCGTGTTAGGCACTGTCCTGAGGCAACAAGAGACGGCCGTAGTCGCCGAACAACCGAAACCCGCCAAAAAAGCCCCTGCCAAACTTAGAAAGAAAGCAAAATCATGAAAAGACCCAAGCCAATCCAAGGTATCCGACGATTCGTCCAACGCTCCCCAACTATAACTGAAGCCGTCAGCGAAACTACGTCTGGAGGAATAATTTTTCGTCGGGATAAGAATAATAAAACTGAGATCCTGTTGATTCAGGATGCCAAAAACCGCTGGACTATTCCCAAGGGTCATGTAGAGCACGGTGAGGAGCCACGGGTCACGGCCGAAAGGGAAATCCGGGAAGAAACCGGCTTAACTGATATGCAGGTGCTTGATTGGCTGGGCAAAGTGACTTTCCGTTATCGCCGCAGCCAGACCCTGGTACTCATGACCATGCATATCTACCTGGTTCAAGCAAAAGGCGACACCAATAAGTTCAAACCCGAGGATTGGCTGGGCGATATCAAGTGGTTTCCTTCTGTGGAAGCAGTTGATAAGATTGAATATGAAGACATTGGAAAATTAATGTTACTGGGAATGAAAAAGATCAGAGAAGGCAACCTTTAAATTTATATGTACGAAATTTCAGCATATCGCGAGTTTGCGAAAAAAGTACTGGGCGTTGAATTCAACAACATCCAGCTTCTAGTCACAGCATTTACCCACCGTTCTTATCTGAATGAGCACCGTAAATTCGTCAAAGAACACAATGAACGGTTGGAATATTTAGGCGATGCCGTGCTGGAACTGGTTACCACCGAATATTTGTATAAGAACTATAGTGACAGCGAAGGAATTCTGACAAACTGGCGCAGTGCCCTGGTACGCACCGAGAGCATAGGCGCTTGTGCTATTAAACTTGGGTTCGAACCCTTGCTGCGCTTAAGTCGGGGAGAAAAACGGGGTAGCGAAAGAGGACGGGCGCAAATTCTAGCCAATAGTTTTGAAGCTATTGTCGGCGCGATCTATCTTGATCAAGGTTATGACAAAGTCAAGCGTTTTATCACCGATAATCTACTGGTGACATTTAAGGACATTTTAGACAGCGGATCCTGGATGGATGCCAAGTCGCATCTTCAGGAGCTGGTTCAAAGCCGCGACGGTTTTACTCCTCACTACAAAGTTATCAGTGAAGTCGGACCCGATCATGACAAAGTATTTACTGTAGGGGTTTATGTCGATGGCCGAATTCGCGGCAAGGGCGTTGGCCCCAGCAAGCAAGTTGCTCAGCAGCAGGCGGCCGAAAAAGCCGTGGCTGAGTATGAAAATTCAGAACCAATTGACAACAGAGACGCTAATCTGTAAGATGAGTTGATTAAGTAATTATCTGGAAGAGAATAAAGTAACTAGATGTTAGCTATTCGCATGCAACGTACCGGCCGCAAGGGCCATGCCATGTTCAGGGTGGTTGTTCAGGACTCCAGGACGTCGCCAAGTAGCGGTAAGGTTGTTGAATTGGTAGGAAATTACGACCCTCATCTCAAAACCGCCGTCATCACTAAAGAACGGGTTCAATTTTTCCTTGATCACGGAGCTCATCCGTCTGAACGGGTCGCCAAATTACTCAAAGACAATGACATAAAATTACCCAAGTGGGTTGAACCGCCAAAGAAAAAAAACCGCCCCACCCGCAACCCAGATAAACTGGCTAAAGCTGAACCTGCTGAACCAGCAGCTAAAGAAGATAAGGCTGACCAGCCAGCCGATAAACCGGCCACCGATTCGGCACCAACCGACCAGCCTGAAGTAACTGAACCCGAAGTGGGTGCTGAACAAACCGAACCTGCCGTTGAAACTCCTAAAGAAGATGAAACTACCCAACCGTCCGACGAAGCGCCTCTTAAAGAAGATAAGGCTGACCAGCCAGCCGATAAACCGGCACCAAAAGCGACAAAGTAGACTTATTAACGAGTAATTCAACGCCAAGTTATGGCGTCAGCTATTTAATCTATATAAAGATATTTTAAGGATTGTACAATATGAGGTTTGAGCAGGATACGATGTCCAAAACCAGGCGAGCATACCGAGACAATTTCTGTCTAGTGCCCGAGAGCCAAGACGACTACCGGCTTATTGAAGAGGTTTTAGATCATGCGGTCGGAACGACGCCCAGCTGGAAGGCAGTCATGGGAAAAGTTACCGTGCTTAGTGACAAACGAAAAGTACTGAGACCTGAGCTCGACACTCATGAAATACCGAACCGAACTATGACGCCGGAAGAAACGAAACTGTTTATTGGTTATCTCGGTTCGTTTATGGTCGACGCCCACAAAGCCGAGCAAGAGCTATCCCCGGAAAGATTACTGATGATAAGCCTTATTGAACAAACCCTCGACGGCTACCAGCATGCCCTAGATCAAGAAGAGGCGCAACAAGATCCGAGCCCGTCCAGCCAAAACCCCATTGGCTAAACTTTGCAGATTTTATGCTGCTGGGTTTTGTTATAATAAATATGAAATTAACATGAGGAGCCTGTTGTGAGCAGTATCGACCAGCAATTTATAGAATTTATAGTACGATCTATTGTCAGCAAACCCGATGAGGTTAAAGTCGACCGAAGAATTGACGAAAAAGGTGTTTTGCTTGAGCTTACCGTTGACCCGGAAGATCTCGGTCGGGTTATCGGCAAGAGGGGGGCAACCGCCCAAAGTTTACGGACTTTGCTCCGGGCCCTGGGTACCAAGAATGATGCCCGTTATAACCTGAAGATTATCGATAACGGCACTCCTTATGAGAGACCACAACGCGACGATTACCAGTCCCATGATCAACCCCGCGAGCAATTCCACGATGATCATCAAGCAGATCAGCCCGCGCAGCCAGTTACCGAACAGCCAGTCACCGAACAGCCAGCTGCCGACACCGCCGAACCAGCTGAGTCAATCGAGCCAGCGGAGAATAACGAGACCGCGCCACTCCCACCTGCCGAGCCTGAAGTCAAACAGGAAGAAACTGATAGAGACATGGACGCCGAAGCAGAAGCCGACCAGGCTGATCACGAAAGCGTTGTCAGTAAAACCCGCAAAGAACTTGAAGATCTAGACGATCTTGATGTATAGTATCGGCTGAGTCGGATATAGACGACGAACTAAGCTCATTGCGAGCCAGACTGGAAAACCAGCTTGGGAGCTTTATGTGTCAAAAGAGCCAATAAAATATTGGCTCTTTTTTGTTTAGCTACTCTGTTAGAATTAATACCAGATGAAAGTCCAGATTATCAGTTTATTCCCAGAGATGTTCGATGGTGTTTTGGGCGCCAGCATGATGCATAAGGCTCAAACCAATGGTCAAGTTAGCTTTAGCCAGATTAATCTACGCGACTACGGCCTCGGCCCGCGCAAACAGGTTGATGACATACCTTATGGCGGTGGTGACGGCATGCTGCTACGTCCAGAACCGCTGTTTGAGGCTATAGAGCACGCCAAACAGATTGACCCGACGGCTAAAGTGTACTTGATGACCCCCAGAGGAAAATTACTTGACCAGTCAACCGCCCGTGCAATTGCCAGCGATAGTTTAAATATGATTATCGTATGTGCCCGCTACGAGGGTTATGACGAAAGAGTCGTGACGTTGGTAGATGAACAGCTATCTATCGGATGCTATATCCTGACCGGTGGCGAACTGCCAGCTATGGTACTGATTGACAGTGTCGTCAGGTTACTGCCGGGGGTGCTTGGCGGGGAAACTTCCGCCGAAATTGAGTCTTACAGCTTGCCTAACGTCCTAGAGTACCCTCAATACACTCGCCCTGAGGAATATAGAGGCCTTAGCGTGCCTAAAGTCCTGTTGAGCGGACATCACCAGCAAATAGCTGACTGGCGCGAGCAGCACAGTTCAAAAACCGGCTAAGCCATGTATACTAGCTTTTAACAAAATTAACCAGAAAAGGAAACTCTATGAAAATAATCAAACCAGTTTACGCCCACTGCGATTTACCCTGCGGGGTTTATGACCCGGTGCAGGCTAAAGTTGAAGCTCAAAGCATTTTGGAAATTATGAAAAAGTATCCCGATCTCAGCCCGGAGGATAAAACACGGGCTATTTTCATCAAGGAAGAACGGGCCGACCTCGTTAAACATCACTTGTGGGTTCTCTGGACTGACTATTTCAAGCCAGAACACCTAACCAGTTATCCGGACTTACATGATCTGTTTTGGAAAGCAACCAAACAGGCCGGATTATGCAAAAAAACGCTGGACATTAAAGAAGCGCAGAGCTTATTGGAGCAAATCGATGGCATCGCCAAAATCTTCTGGGAAACAAAAAAGGCTTAAACTGTTATTTATACGCCGGGTAATCGGCAAAAGTATGCTGCCGACTTTAAAGCCCGGTCAACTGGTACTGGGGACTGATTTATGCCGCCATCTGCATAAAAACGCGGTAGTGGTAATCCGTCATGACAATATTGATAAAATTAAACGCATCCAAGGGATTAAAAACAACCGTTTATTTGTCATCGGTGATAACAATCGCTCCAGTCTTGATAGCCGAAGCTTTGGCTGGCTACCGGTGAGCACCGTTGCAGGAAGGGTAATATGGCCGAGGACTTAGAAATAATAAAAACAGAATTAAAGCCAGCAGTTGCTTTAGGAATTGCTGCTCACCCCGACGATTTAGAATTTGGCATAGCCGGGACGGTTGCCAAATGGGTCAGCCAAGGCACCGTTGTTTACTATCTTATATTAACCAACGGCAATAAAGGTTCAGCTGACCGGACACTAACAGCCGACCAACTCAGAGATATTCGCCAGGAAGAGCAAAAAGCGGCCGCCAAAGAGCTAGGCGTTAAGCGAGTGTTCTTCTGCGACTATGACGACGGTATGCTGACAGTCTCGCCGGAAGTTAAAAAAGATATTGTCCGGGTAATCCGCCAAGTTAAGCCGGAAGTAGTTCTGACCATCGATCCGACGGTTGTTTATTCTCTGGTCCGCGGTTTTATAAATCATACTGATCACCGGGCAGCCGGCCAATCAACGATTGACGCGGTATTCCCCTTGGCCCGTGACTACTTGAGCTTTCCTGATTTACTCAGCCAAGAAGGGCTGGAACCCCATAAAGTCAGCACGCTGCTGCTGACCAACTTCGACCGTCATAATTTCTATGTTGATATATCGTCTACCATCGACACTAAACTGCGGGCTCTAGCTATGCACTCAAGTCAGATACCAAATATGGCTGAAGCTGAAAAATGGGTGAAATTGATGGCTACCCGGATCGGTAAGGGCGCCGGGCTGTCATTCGCCGAAGCCTTTATACGACTAGATATTGAGCGGCGCTAGACTTAGATTTTACAGAAACGAGTTACGCCAAAAACTATCAGCACTAATGCGGTAATAATCAGAACGGCGGAGTCTTTGAAATAACCGCAGTGGGACTGGTTGATCAGGCTTAGCCTAAGAGCGTCAACTCTGATCATAGTCCTTGACATCTGATTTATTCTAACCTAGCTGCCCTCCCGTTCCTGAAGGTTAGCTTGAAAAAACCAAGCTTAGTTAAGCTCGGAGTCTATATAATAGTTAGCTGAGACGAGTACTATTATGAATAAACAACCCAAAAAACCGTACTCTTACAGCTATTATTACGGCCGTTCGATGGTGAATAATTCCGGGTCCAATAACGGCCCGCCGAACCCCCCAGTCAGGAAAACTCACCACCTAAGGCATCTGGCCGTATTTGTGGTAATTATGTTTTTGCTGGGAGGTGGGGTGTATCTCGCCTCACTTAACCACCTAAAGCCTTATCATTTGATCGAAGAAATCAAAAACAGTTTTTCGTCACCAACGGCAACGGTTATTACTTCTCCCAGCGCCACCGCTCTGGCTACCATGGGCACTCAGATCAACTCAATTCTTAGCCAAAACTCTGATATCGACATGGCGGTTAGTTTAATTGATCCGAACAATAACCAATCCGAGAATTATGGCGATCAAAATCCATTTACTGCCGCCAGTACCACCAAAGTTATTACTGCTGCCTATTTTCTCAACCAGGTTGAAGCCGGCAGTCAGAGCCTTAATGAAAACGTTGGCGGTAAAAGTGCCGAAGATGAAGTTCAGCAAATGATCGTGCTCAGCGACGATACTGCGTGGGATAACCTGAGAGATTTGCTCGGTTATTCAAATGAACAGTCTTATGCCCAGAGCATTGGCCTGGACAGCTTTAATTCTGTCAACAACACCCTTAGCTGTTCGGACATGGCATTAATAATGGAAAAACTTTGGGAGGGTAAACTGCTCAGTCCGGCCGACACTGATTTATTACTCGGTTATCTAAAGGATGCCAACTACCGTCAGTATATTGTTCCAGCCGTACCGCACGAAGATACGGTTTACCATAAAGCCGGTTTTTACGGGGATAACGTTGATGACGCGGCAATTATTACCAGCGGCCAGAAAGTCTTTGTGATTGTCATCTATACCAATGGCAATGGAGAGTATGACTGGAACAGCCGGGCGCAAATCATGCAATCGATCGTTAAGGTTGCACTGCCGGTTTATCTATAGTTCGGGTTGTTTTGAACGTCTTTCCTCGGCTTCCAGCTCGTAGATACGGGTATGGTTTAAGCCGTAGTAGTGGGCGACTTCGTGCCAAATGGTACGGGCCACCCGGCTCTGCAGTTCCGCTTGGCTGGAGCTGGCCTGCTCCAGCGGTTTTTGAAAAAGTGTGATCTTGTCCGGCAGTATTTTTGTCTGCCCCATCCGGGCGTTTAAAGGGACGCCCTCATAGAGGCCGAACAGTGTTTGGTCGCCCCTTAAATTCAGGGCATAGCGCTGGGCTAAACTGGGCTCGTCTTCAATCAGGATAGCGACATTATTGATGCTGCTGCGGTGGCTTTTTGGTAAAGCCGCCAGAGCGCGGTGGACCATATCTTCAAATGTTTGATACTCGACTGTATACATGTCTATTTATGATACTATAGTGCTCCGGTTCAACTTAGAGCTATAATAATAAAACATGGATTTTGGGAAACAAGCTTTAAAACTACACAAACAGTTTAAGGGTAAAATCAGCACCAGATTGAAAGATATTCCGGACAGTCTTGATAAATTGAGCATTTATTACACGCCGGGGGTTGCTGCTGTTAGTTCTTATGTGGCGGATCATCCTGAAAAAACTCGTGATTATACCTGGCTCAATAACTGCGTCGCAGTGATCAGCGACGGTTCCGCCGTGCTGGGGTTGGGCAATATCGGCCCTTATGGGGCTTTGCCGGTGATGGAGGGAAAGTGTATGTTGTTCAAGCACTTCGGCGGCATTGATGCTGTGCCGATTGTTCTGAACGTTCACTCGGCCGATGAAATAGTAAAAACAGTCAAGGCTATTGCTCCGAGCTTCGGTGGCATAAACCTGGAAGATATTGCCGCACCAATTTGCTTCGAAGTTGAAAAGCGCCTGATAGACGCTCTGCCCATACCTGTCATGCATGATGATCAGCACGGTACGGCTATCGTCGTGCTAGCTGGCCTGATCAATGCCACAAAATTAACCGGTAAAAAGCTGGGGAATTGTAAAATTGCCATTGTCGGAGCCGGTGCCGCCGGGGTTGCAATATCCAAATTGCTCTATAAATACGCCAAGCCGGAGATTATTGCTGTCGACAGCAAGGGTATTGTCAGTCGCCGGCGTAAAGACCTAAACGAATCCAAAAAGTTATTATTGAAATTTACCAATCCACACAATATTAGTGGCAGCTTAGCCGATGCCGTTGTCGGGGCCGATATTTTTATCGGTGTGTCCAAGCCTGGGTTGCTAACCTCGACCATGATAAAGACCATGGCGGCTGATCCCATAATTTTTGCTATGGCCAACCCGACTCCAGAGATACTACCGGATCTAGCCCGGGCGGCGGGGGCGGCTGTTGTCGCTACCGGCCGCAGTGATTTTCCTAATCAAGTAAATAATGTCTTAGCTTTTCCGGGTATTTTCCGCGGGGCGCTTGATAACCAGGTTAATAAAATTACCGATGAACATAAAATTGCCGCTGCGGAGGCAATTGCTGGGCTAGTCAAGCAGCCGACAGTCGATCATATTATACCCAGTGTTTTAAATAAGCAGTTGGCATCCACCGTAGCCAAAGTTATTAAATAATCCGAGCCAACCGATGTCCAGTTTATCTTCAGTTATACTTATATAATGAGTTTTAGTGGAAACATGAAGAACGCTGTTAAGCGAACCGTTAGCATACTAAATTCAAAACGTTTTTTCTGGGCAGTTATAGTTTTCTTTATCTTTGAATCAGCCTGGATGGCCTTGTCGGCAGTTTATCCGCAGGCTTTCGATGAAGACTTTCATTTTGGTCTGATAAAAATTTATTCTCATTATTGGCTGCCGTTTCTGGCTAATCAACCACCTCATGCCAATACTTTTGGTGCCGTTGCCAGAGATCCGTCCTATCTCTATCACTATCTGATGAGTTTTCCTTACCGGCTGATAGCCTTATTCGTCCATGGCCAGACTAACCAGGTGATATCACTGCGTTTTATTAACATAGGGTTATTCGGCAGTGGTCTGGTCTTATTCCGTCAGGTATTACTGCGAGCCCGGGTTTCGTCCTCATTGACCAATATTTGCTTGCTGCTGTTTATATTCATCCCGATCGTGCCGCAGCTGGCAGCGCACATAAATTATGATAATTTACTGTTCCCCCTGGTTGCTTGGGCTTGTTTGCTTAGCTTCCGGGCTATTGATGAAATCCGAAAGCGTCACCCATCGGTTAGAACGTTGCTGTCTCTTGGCAGTGTTTGTTTGCTGGCCAGCCTAGTAAAGTACGCATTTTTGCCGATATTCTTAGCCGTAGTGGTTTTCTTGGCGTATACCGCCTACCGTAGTTACCGAGGCCGGCTGTCTCAGTTGTGGCCGCATCTGCGGCAAAGCTGGGAAATTCAGTCACGCCTGGTAAAAATAGTTCTGGCGGCAGTATTTATTATCAGTTTCGGTCTATTTGCCCAGCGCGATCTTGTCAACCTGGTTCAATACCGTTCTATTAACCCGAATTGCAGCTCAGTTCTATCGATAAAAGCCTGTAGTTCATATAGTCCGTGGTATTACGCCTATAGCAATCATTTGCTTGTCTTGAATCCGAACAATAAAGTGGGGCATTATAACCCGCTATTTTACGTTTTTGTCTGGCTTTATTGGATGTGGTACCGGCTGTTCTTTGCCGTTAACGGTCCAGCCAGCAGTTTTACCAACTATCCGCCGTTGCCGCTGCCAAGCGCTGCCGCGGCTTTGATTGCCATAGCCGGGATAATAGCTTTCTTCAAGTGGCGTCAGCGGATATTCCGTGGTAATCCTTATATGACTTTCTTTTTCGTAGTCAGCCTGTTTTATGTCGTTTCTTTATTGGCCGAAGGTTACTCGCAATATCTATACACCGGCCAGCCCATTAACATGAACGGCCGTTACTTATTGCCGGTACTATTGCTGGTGGCAGCTATCTTTGGCCGGGCATTTAGTGAAGTGCTGCGCCGTTCGACAGCCCGCAAAGCATTAATTGCGGTCGTTGCCATATTTCTGTTTATAGAAGGCGGCGGCGTGCTGACTTTTATTTCTCGCAGTGATGCCGATTGGGACTGGCCGAACAGCACAGTAGTTAAGGTCAATAATGCCGCCCGGAAAATCAGCAACCCGGTACTTGTCGAGGGCAGTAAAAATTATGACACAAAAGACTGGGTTTTTAATTAAGGGTGTTTAGAAAAATCATTTCGACGGGTGTGCTCCAGAATATCCTCAAGCAATCTACGGTTGATACGGATCAGGTCGGCTATAACGCCGAGGGTGAATGAGATAAATGAAGCTGTCAGCAGTACCGTACCGATGATAAGTGACTGTAAGTGATGTGCTCCACCCGGCGACTTAACGCTGAAATAAAGAACGAAGTAATGAATAAAAGGAATCAAGCCAACTACCAGGAGCAACAGGCCGAGACTGAAAAAGACGGCGTAAGGTTTGTACATCACAAAACCACGCATTATTGTAATGCTGGATTTTCTGACGTGCTGCCACGAGGAAGTAAACTGGCGAGATTCGCGGGTTTTGGCGTTGGTCTTAATTTTGATGAAGGCAATCGCCTGGCCCTTGTTGCCGGCCTGGATAGTAGTTTCGGTAGCAAAGCTGTATTTTGCAATAAGATTCAACTGCAAAGCGGCGTCTCTGGAGTAGGCCCGAAAGCCGCTTGTGCCGTCAGGGACGTTAGTGCCGGCAGCGAGGTTCATTACCCAGGTTCCAAACCGTTGCCACATTTTTTTGGTGGCTGAGAAGTGGTCGATTGTCTGAATTTGACGGTCGGCAATAACCAGATCTGCCTTGTGCTTGAGTATCGGCTCAATCAAATCAGGGATACGTTTCTGTGGGTACTGGTTATCGCCGTCGGTCAGGACTATGATATCGGCTCCCAGCTTTAACGCCTGGTTCAGGCCATCGCAAAACGAAACGCTTAGACCCTGGTTCTTGATATGACTGACAAAGTGCTTAACGCCGTTCATTTTAGCGACCTCAACCGTTTTATCGGTTGAGCCATCATCAATAACGACTATTTCAATCTTATCTATACCGGTAATCTTTTTTGGTATGGTTTTTAATACCACCGGTAAGGTAGCTGCTTCATTGAGGCAGGGGATGATGACAATTAACTTCACGTTATATTCCTATTCAACTTATATTAGCCCAATAATAGCAAAATTGAAAAGTTCATTGTAAAGCATCATTCAGCAAATATGGGGGTACCAAAAATCACTGGTTGGTTTTAGTGGTGTCTTAACTCTCGATAAAAGTCACGGCGTAGCCGGCTTTGCCGACACGGCCGGCTCGGCCGATGCGGTGAATGTAATCTATATAAGTTTCCGGAACAGAGTAATTAATTACGTGAGTAATGTCACGGACGTCAAGTCCGCGGGCAGCCACATCGGTCGCCACCAAAACAGAGATTTCGTTGGCTTTGAACCGTTTAAGGGCGCGCTGTCTTTGTCCCTGGGTTTTCCCGCCGTGGATGGCGTCGACGGCAAAGCCGCGGGCTAGCAGCTCTTTATTGAGTCTCTCGACACTGCGCTGAGTCGAGTCGAAGACGATTGCTTTTGGAGCATCTTTGATCAGCAAATCATGAAGTTTATCAATTTTTTCGCTGGACGAACGATAGGCTAGAACGCTTTGTTCGACGGTATCGACGGTGTCGCCGGTTTTTACCGAAATAGTCGTCTGGTTGGACGAAAATTCCTGAATCAGCTTGTTTACCTTGTCATCTAGGGTAGCCGAGAAGAAAAATGACTGCCGAATAGGAGCTATTTCCTTAAGAATCAGTCGCATATCGTTTACGAAACCCATATCGAGCATTCGGTCCACCTCATCAAGCACGACAAGGTTAAACTTGGCTAAGTTGAGGCTGCCGCGGGCAAAATGATCCTTAATCCGCCCCGGCGTGCCGATGACTATCGATGGATTGCGGCTTAGATCTTTTAGCTGCGGCCGCATGGCAGCGCCACCGATGAGCAGGGCACCGAACAGCCCGCTGCCCTTGGCAATGGACTGGCATTCTTCGAAGATCTGGCCGGCAAGTTCCCGAGTCGGAGCCATAATCAGGCAATTTTTATTTCTCTGAGTAATTAGTTGTTGAAGTATCGGGATAGCAAAAGCGGCTGTTTTACCAGTACCGGTGTTAGCTATGCCGATAATATCTTTGCCGAGTAGGCCGGATGGTATCGCCTGGTCTTGAATCGGCAGAGGAGTAATGAAACCCTTGGCAATTAGATTGCGTTTGATCAGCGGATCAATCGCAAAGTCGATAAACTCATGAGTCGGGCAATATTCTGTCTGGCTTATTGGTTTTGCGGACCTGACAAAGAGGGAAGGGTTAATATATTCCTTGTGGCCTCTGCGTCCGGCCGGGCGGCTCTGATTGGACCGGCCACCGTGGCTATAGTTGTTGGTTCGTTTATTTTGGTAATAGGACATAAAAAAAGAATCCTTTAAGTTAAGTTATTATTTACTTGATTGAGTAATGAAATCGAGTAAATAGTTTAACAAAACCCGGATTCATCAATACAATAACCCAATATTAGCATAATTAATATAACTATGCAAGGGTATTAATCTAAAACTTAATAGTCAGAGCTAAGATTTGGGCTTCTTTGGTTTTCTGATTTCTCGCTTGGGTCTATCTTTAGACATGGGTCCCGCCTTCTTCAAATAAGCTTAGCACGTTTTAAGCGTTAGTTTAATAGGGGCAGACTTTAGTCAATGTCTTGGATTGAATTGTCTGGGTATCTAGCACTAAGGCGTGTGTCTCCCAATATGATTTGCTTCTAGAGGTTTCTTTTTTGTCGCCGGGAAAAGGCGGACTGCAAGGACCGATCCAAGTATCGGTTAACTCGTAATCGCCGTTTTCATCCTGAACTAGTAAAATAGTCAGAGTTTTACTGGGCAGCTGAGAATGGTTTTTGACGTAGCGCGAAAAGACTGTTTTCTTGTAGGGCTGGGCATAGAAAATAACATCCTTTTCACCTGTAGCGACAATATCGGTGTTGCCGATAACGCGGCCCATATCATGTTCAATCGATATCTCGGCACCGGTAAGCTTCATTGGCACTAAAACTTCTTTGATCATGTTAATCAGATAAGGCTGACGGCTGATGTAGCGGCCGGCTGAGGACGTAATTAGATTGACATATACCTCATAGCCTTTCGGCGACTCAGTAATTGAATATCGATACATAAGTTCTTTCTATACCTTAAGTATACTCTGATTTGACAGTTATAGCTAACTATTATCAGATAAGTTTATCCTGATGCGCTCATTATCCAATTCGTGATATAATAAGTATAAGCAAGTGATTATTGCATTGCCGTTGTCATAGTATTGCCTAAGTGGCTTGGTATAGTCGCGGTTAGAATGTGTTAAGCGCGGGCGATATTAAATTAAAGAAAGGTATTATTAAAATGGCAATGAAACTCTATGTTGGCGGTCTGGCCTACAGTGTGGCGGATAAAGAACTACAAGATCTATTCTCGCAGTACGGGCAAGTCGACAGTGCGGTTGTAATTAAGGACCGCGACAGCGGTCAATCAAAAGGTTTTGGTTTTGTCGAAATGGCCGATCTTAAAGAAGCTCAAGAGGCTATCAAAGAACTTAACGGCAAAGAAGTCAGTGGCCGCTCCATCATAGTTAATCAGGCTCGTCCGCAGGAAGACAGGCGTTCCGGCGGCGGGGGCGGCGGCAACAACAATTTCCGCAGATCTTACTAAAAGAAAACAGATTCATTTCTAATAATTTGTTACTAAATTTTTCTCAGGCTATTCGTATTTGAATAGCCTGAGTTTTTATTGCCCAAATTTAGCTGTGGGGAGGAGTAATAATTGCCGGCTCAGGCTGGTGTTTTGCTTTGGTTTTTTTCTGCTTGACCGGCGGTTGGAGTTTTCGTTTTCGATCGGACATGAGCACGGCAAACCCTACCACGCAAATTACTATGATAAGAAGCAATATCCATAAATAATGGCGGACTTGAAGCTCTAATTGGGACCACGACATCGGGTTACTGACGGCCAGAATCTGGCTAGAGGTTTTAGTTTGTCCGGTGAGATAAATGATCTTCGATGTTAGACTGTATCTGCCGTTGAGAAGTTTTGTGGTGTTTAGGTGATAAGTAAAGGGCGGCGTTTGCGAAGTATAGACCAATTTATTGTTGAGATAATAATTAACCTGTTTGACACCTTGTTCCTGAATAGTAGCCGGTTGAATGGCTATTGGCACGCCAACTTTAATGGTGGCATTGTCTGAGGCAATACTGGGGATTACTCTTCCGGAAGGTGTTATTGAGGTCTTAAAAGTTATTTGAGAGCCGGGTGGAGAAGTGACCAGATTAGTTATGGTGAAAGTGTTTTCGTTGCCAGCCGGCTGAAGAACGTAGATCGGACTTATATTAGGGTCGACGAGGGCAATGTTTATAGCATTAGTGCTGTTAATGATGGCGCTACAATTAATGGTTGTTGAGGATTTACAAACCGGGGCCAGGGATGGCGAAGCATTACCATTGCTGATTACCTGAAAAATTAGGTTTGCCACTAATTGGTCTTCAGTCAGCGATTTGATGGAGCCGACGTCAATGGTAACTACATTTCCTTCCGCCGCTGAATTGGCATTAATGTTAAAAGCGCTACCGGAAGTACTAAATGAGTCAAGTTGAAGCAGGTTTTGCGGATACGTAATTATAGCCTGAACAGCATTAACAGGGTTATAGCCACTGTTTTCACGCACAGACATCGTAAAACTGTCACCGACTTTGAGGGTAGAATTCGTTGGACTCAGGTAAAGTAGAGCTGACGAACTGAGGCCAACGGCACCAATTGTTTGTCTTTGGCCGAAAGCGCCAAACAAAGTTAGGCTCAGCCCCGTCGCTATTAGCACTATGTAAAATGAGGTAATCCTGCCGGATTTATGATCTGAATATAGTCGTCGAGTCGAGCACATTTTAGGCGCCTCCTGTCCAGTGCGCTAACATTATTGAAAGATCTGTAATACCAACGGCGCCGATACCAGTAAGTTGCCCCTGGGCGGGCGTAGCAGTTGTGCTGCCCCAGAAATCAAGCATGATGCTCAGATCAAAAATATTTACCTTGCCATCGCCGTTTAAATCTCCATCTACCAGGTATGTCGACCCGCTTTTGACATTAATTGCCGATGTTTGAGCGCTGATGTTGCCATTTTTATCATAGGCGGCGATAGTGTATGAATAGGTTGTCGACGGGCTGATCCCTGAGCTGTCAGTATAGCTGGTGGCGGAAGCACTGACAGTATAAGTTGGAGAGGAAGAACCATTTTTGTAAATGTAATAGCCGCCCATCCCGACAGCTCCGGGATCGGGCAGATCGGTGCTGGCTCCCCAGCTTAAGCTGATGCTGGAATCACTTTCTGAAATGCCGGTGAAGTTTGTCGGGATGGTCGGCGCGACTACATCGGTTTCGGTGGTCATGTTATCAGCAGTCGAGTTGGCGGAAACATTGCCGCCGCTATCGTAAGCGACAACGTAATAGCTGTAACTGGTTCCGCTGTCGAGCCCGCTGTCAGAGTAAGAAGTGTTGGTACCGATACTGTCGCCGATGTAGCTGCTGTTGCGGTAGACGTGATAGCCGGACAGGGTGCAGCCGTCACTGTCGCTGCTGGCTGACCACGACATGGTGATGGTGGTGTAGCTGTCGCCGGTTTCAGCTAACCCGACCGGTTTTGTCGGACTGCCACTGCCATCGCTGCAACTGGGTCCGGTCGTGACAGATAGGCCTGACGAAGGAATCAGGTTGCTGACATCGCCGCTGGTGTCGTAGGCTTCAACTTTGTATGTGTAAGATGTGCTGGCTGATACTGTCGTGTCTGAATATGATGTGCTGGTGGTTGAGTTTAGTAGCGAACCGTTGCGGTAAATATGATATCCGGCCAGGGTACAGTTTAGCCCGGCTTGGCTGCCGGTCCAGGATAAATCAACTTTATTGGCCGGCAGCGGAGTGCTGTCGGTATCGGTAAGGTTACTGGGGTCGGTTGGCGAGCTGCTACAGACGTTATTGGCCACTGTAATGTTTTCGCTGGCAGTAGCTGTCAGACCGGCCTCATCGGTGGCTTTAGCGACAATAGTGTAGTTGCCGTCAACGACTGAGGTTGAATCCCAGTCAAGCGTGTAGGGGCTGGAGCTAACCGTGCCGACACTGTTGCCGTTGACGGTGTAAGAAACATTTTTAATGCCGACGGGGTCACTGGTAACTGCCGTTAGCGGTACCGAACTGCCGCTAACGGCAGCACCACTGGCTGGGGCTGACCACTCAATCGCCGGCGGATTGTTGGGTAGGATTTCAATCGAATCAACCTTAGCTTCATTCTCGCCGTTTATTGACGTAAACGTAATATTTAAGTTGCCGTCAGAAATGGTTACCGGAAAGGCCTGCTCGTCGGCCGTGTAATTGCCGACGGTGCTGCCGACATTGAAGTTTGTTAGCACCGAGTTCCCCTCCAAACTGACATTAAACTCCCTCGTCCCGCTGCCTGGGTTAATCTCCGCGAAATTTAAAACAACTATATAGCTGCCGTTATTGACCGGAATATCATATTGAAAATTACCCCAACGTTCGTATTGGAAGGCTCGGGAATTGGTTGTTCCGGTTATGGTGTTGGCGGTGCAGTTCTCGTTTGGGCCGGTGGTTGTACAGGTCGTACCATCACCACCGGTAGTTCCGCCTGAGCCATATGGACCATTTTGTGAGTAATACTGATCGGCTTGCCAGACATTATTCTGGGAGTCGGTAAAACCCTGCCCGCCGGATTGCAGGAAAAACGGCACCGTTACCGGAATCGGCTGGGTGCAGTTTGTGCCCGTACCGGTCGGGACGCATGTAGGATCGCTGATCAGCAGAACTTCATCCACGCCGACACCGGTTTCGGAGCCGATAAACTCAAGCGTGTGGTCGCCGGTTGACAATGTCGCCTGCATGACATCTGACGTGCTGCCGTTTTGGTAATCGACCCATTCCCAGTCATTCAGTGTCATCGAAGAATTGCCGCCGACACTGTAACAAGTAGTCCCGTCGACCTGCAATAAAATCGAGTCGCTGGTTGTCGCTGGCGCCTCCATTCTGACCCAGATATTGTAGGTTGTTGCCGCCGGCACATCGAGAGTCAATGTATCCGTGCCATAGTCAGGGTCCGGTATGGTGCAGCCGGCCGCCCGGACTGTGCCGGGGAATCTGAGTGTTGATAAACCGGCCAGAACCAACGCTAGCGTCAGTATAGCCAGGCCTCTTCTCAGGTTTGGGTGTTGTCTTCGGTGGGCAGCAGCGAAATTCAGTTTTGGCATATTGTTTGCTGTTGGTAAAGCAGATTATTAAAAATGTCTACGTTTATTATAATACATAGGAGGGAATATCCCTGTAGCTCATGGCTGCCAATATCCTGCGTGATAAAACTGATTTTAAGATCACGTCAGCATTTCTACAGCAAGACATGAGATTATTTATCAACAATAACTACAGTTGAAAGAATCGAAACTACGAACATGAAGAAGTTTATCATTGCATTGGCTATCGCTGGAGTTTTTATTCTCTACAGCCTCGGGATCCGTCATAAATCGCCGGTCTTAACTCGCCCGTCGTCGCTAGCTGTCAATACTTCGTCGGCCAGTTCTTCGGCTGGTTCTAGCTCCAATACTTCCTCTGGCGCTTCTAACGGAGCTTCTTCCGGTAGTGGCTCAACTTCACCCTCAGCGCAGTATAAAGACGGTAATTATACCGGCTCCGTTGCCAACGCTTACTACGGAAATGTCCAAGTCGAAGCGACGATTTCCGGTGGCAAATTAACGGCCGTAAAATTTCTCCAGTATCCCAATACTCATTCCACGTCAGTGCTGATTAATCAACAGGCCATCCCCTACCTTCAGCAGGAAGCAATTCAAGCTCAATCTTCCAAGGTTCAGCTGATTTCCGGCGCCACATTTACCTCGCAAGCCTTTACTCAATCGCTGGCTAACGCCTTGTCGCAGGCTAATCTGTAATGAAGCAGACAAAAATCATTATGGGTATGCCAATTACCGTTGAGATTGTTGATGATAGCCGTGCTCGAGTGATCGATGACGTTTTCAATTATTTCGTAAATGTCGATAAAAAATTCAGTACCTACAAACCGGCCAGCGAAATAACAAAAATTAACCATGGGCTACCGGCAGACCAATGGAGCAAAGAGATGAGGCAGGTCATGGATCTATGCGAGCAAACCAAAAAACTAAGCAACGGCTATTTTGACATTGTCCATAACGGCAAAATTGATCCGTCAGGTCTGGTTAAGGGCTGGGCGATTAATAATGCTGCAAAGTTGCTACTAGATAAGGGTGTGGCCGATTTCTATATTGAGGCCGGCGGCGATATCCAAGTACATGGAACAAATGCCGATAAAGCGCAATGGGTAATCGGGATTCGTAGTCCGTTTAATCTGAAGGAGATCATTAAAGTAATAACCCTTAACGGTAAGGGCATAGCGACTTCGGGTACCTATATTAGGGGGCAGCATATTTATAATCCGCATAATCGTAGCAGCCGGGTAGATGGCGTCAAAAGCTTGAGTGTCATCGGTAGCAATGTTTATGAGGCTGACCGCTACGCCACGGCGGCATTTGCGATGGGCAAAAACGGCATTGCCTTTATCGAATCAGTTGCCGGTCTGGAAGGCTACATGGTAGACAGCAATAAAATTGCAACATATACCAGTGGCTTTAACAGATATGTGGTCAATAATGCTTAGAGCGATCGATTATTTAGCCGGCAAATTTACTATGTACCGTTTGGTAATGTATTATCTGTTGGCATTAATCTTGGCGGCAGTCGGGCTGAGCATTTTTGGCAGTCTTCATTTTAAGCCGCTATACATAATTATCTCAACACTCATCCTGGTAATTGCTTGTTGGACAGTTAATAAAATATTCGCCCGGGTCTTTCGGGCGCCGGAAAATAGCGAATCATCTGTTATTACGGGTTTGATTTTAGCCCTAATCATTACACCTAACCCAACCGGTTTTGGCATAACATTTCTGCTGGCCGCCGCCGGACTGGCAATGGCCTCAAAATACACTTTGACGATTAAGAAAAAGCATATCTTTAACCCAGCTGCCATCGCGGTTGTCTTGACGGCACTGGGGCCCCGCCAAAGTGCCAGCTGGTGGGTTGGAGCAGCGGCTATGCTGCCTTTTGTTCTGGTCGGCGGTGTGCTTCTTGCCAGAAAGATTCAGCGCGGCAGAATGGTCCTGACTTTCTTTCTGTCGGCTGCTGCCGCAACGGTTGTTTTTTCGGTTATATCCCACGCCTCCGTTGCTGCCAGTTTGCACAATTTGCTATTGGGTTCACCGTTGTTTTTCCTCGGTTTCGTTATGCTGACTGAACCACTGACTTCGCCGCCGGCCGCCAAAGGTCAGACTTGGTATGCTGCCCTGGTCGGAGTATTGTTGCCGCCCCAGGTTCATTTGCTGAGCCTGTACTCGACGCCGGAACTGGCTCTGGTGGCCGGCAATCTATTTTCTTATCTGATCAGTCCCAAAATCAAACTTTTCCCGGTATTAAAGGAAAAATTAAAAATTGCTAACGATACCGCTGATTTTGTTTTTAGCATTAACAGCAAGTTTACCTATCAGCCTGGGCAGTATATGGAATGGACGCTGCCGCACGACCATAGTGATAGCCGGGGAAACCGCCGCTATTTTACCCTGGCTTCATCTCCGACTGAGCCCGATCTCAGGATAGGCGTTAAGTTTTACGAAAAAGGCAGCAGCTTCAAGGAAGCCCTGATTGATATGGACAAGAATACGCCGGTTGTCGCCTCGCAAATTGCCGGAGATTTCATCCTGCCGAAACGGACAAACCAGAAAGTTGTATTTATTGCCGGCGGCATCGGCATCACTCCTTTCCGCAGCATGGCCAAATATTTGATTGATAAACAAGAGTCCCGGCCGATAACCTTACTTTATTCAGCTAAAACCGCAAACGACATTGCCTATAAAGAGATATTCGAACAAGCCAGACGGTCGATTGGTCTCAATACCATATATGTGCTCACGAATGATAAAAATGAAGCCAGCCAGCCCAATGCCCGCAGCGGGCGAATTAGCAAAGAACTAATAAACGAAACAGTACCCGATTATAAGGAACGAGTATTTTATATCTCGGGCACCCAGCCGATGGTTAATGATGTGAGGGCACTATTAACCAGTATCGGTGTCCAGCGCCACCAGATCAAGGTGGATTTCTTCCCCGGTTATAGCTAGATTGCTACTCATTCTGCAGGTCGCGGGTTTTGAACCTGAAGCTGCCGATTACGCATAGCGCTAAGCTTAGGATTACTAGAACTAAATCAACTGTCCAGTTGGGGCTGACAGCCGGGGCAAATGTTACCTGGTGCAAAATCGAAGTATCCATCAGCCAGTGGTTAAAGTTTAGACCGGAGCCGAGCATAACGACTAAAAACGACCAGCCAATTGCGCTGTAGGTCAAGATGTTCGTCAGCCGCGGCAGCAGACCGAAAACAAATACTCCCAGACCAAAAATAAACACCACCGGTGTCATGGCGTTAATTCCGGCCAACAGCAAAGTATGAAATGGCATACCGCTGTGCTGAGAAGCTTGGCCAACCCAAGTTGCTATACCGCTGAGCAAGCCGGCAATAATAACCACCGCTGTGAATAGCAGTATTCGTCCCCAGAGCCAGCGCATCCGGCTGACTGGGCGCACCAGAAAATTATCCAAATAACCTTGAGCTTCATCGTCGCGGATTCGGCCGGCAGCCGTAGAGGCGTAAAACATGGCCAGTGTCATGATAAGGAAGAATATTATACCCATAAAAGCCGATACTTCACTGATCTTCGGGATGTGGGCTATCTTGCTAATAAGCCGTTCGGTTTTGGCGGATTGACTAAATGCTTGGGCAGCCCCTTTTGACATCATCCCGTAAAAGAAGGCAGTCAAACCAATCGCCGATAACCAACTTATATTGGAACCGCGATTAAGTCTGATCGCTGCCAACAGCGGAGTTCGCAGCAGGCGGGTATG
>DATKGL010000005.1:0-38579 GCA_035510795.1 Patescibacteria group bacterium | reverse complement strand
ACTCAAGAACATGTCGACGAATTAGTTGGCTGGAATTACCCGGTTGATTATTTTGATTCGCACATCGAGCCGAATAACGAAGTTGGCCGCCGATACAACGCGAATCAGGAATATACAAAGCCGCGAGTAGCTGTTGCTATGGACGACGGGGTGTTTATTGGGTTCGGACAAACTGCGCATAATGTCTCTGGTGGCGGGCCGCCCCAGGGCCCCCACGATACTTCCTTTAAGGCGGAGGCGGTCAGGGAGATCAGGCGACTCAGCATTATAAAAAATCACTTGTGGGTAAGAGACATCGTTGTTCATCCAGAATACTGGAACGACAAGGTAGCAAAAGATATTGGACGAGAGTTATTACGAGATGGCTTCCGGATTCAGCCGGTTGATTTTTACTGGTGGCCAGACGTCCAACCCGAGTTTATTGGTGAAGCTCTTGCTAGGGCTGGGATGAGGCCTGTACCTGGCGATGAACGCCCGGTTAAAATATTCGGCGACAACAGTCAACCCGTTAGACAAGTCCACATGCAAGGTAAAACAGTAATGGGCGTTCGCCACAATCTAAGAAAATCATAACTACAGAATATCAGCTAGCTTTGTCGCGGTGTTGCATGGATATTTAAATTGGTTTTAGGTAAAAAATTATGTTCGTTTTGAGCTAGCTGTTAGAGTAGTTGAGTGCCGAATAAGCGACTGGATTATGAGCGTGCCCGTAAACTGCTTGATAAACATGGTGGTGAGGCAGATGACTTTTTCAAGCTTTGGCCGGAAGATAAAATCTTCTTTTTCTCGAGCGACAACAATGCCTTCGTCGCTTTTGCAATCAAAAGGAAGGTTGCCATCTGCATGGGTGATCCGGTTGGGCCTGACGGCTCGATCAGCCTATTGTTAAATGAATTCAAGCAATACTGCCGCGAGCATAAACTGATCATTGCCTTCATCCAGACAACGGATAAATACCGCAAGGATTACCAGTCAATCGGCTTGGGCAGTATCTTGATCGGCGCCGATGCAGTTATTGGCCTAGAGCACTTCAGCACAATCACTATCCATAACAAGTACTTCCGCAACCTCGTTAACCGATACGAAAAACAAGAATTCAGCGTATCGACTTCCTCGCCGCCACATGATAAAGAGCTGGTAAATGAGCTGAAAAAGGTTTCTGATAGCTGGATAAAACTGCCTAATAGAAAAGAGTGGTCATTTCTGACCGGGCGATTCGATGATGATTACCTGCACCGGGTGAAGTTATACATACTGCGAGATAAAACCGGTAAAGCCCAAGCTTTCGTCAATGAGCTTCCGACATTTAAGGATGGAGTAGCTACAGTAGATTTAATGCGCCATCGTTCTGACGCTCCCGCTAACAGCATTGATATGCTGTTTATTAATTTGCTGACAATTAAACAAAGTGAGGGCTATAGCGATTTCAATTTAGGTATGTCACCGCTGGACGGCAAACCATTCGTAACCAGCCTGCCCGGTAATTTACTAATTCATGTCTACCGAATAAGTGACAGTTTCATCGGTTTTAAGGGATTACATCAATTTAAAGCAAAGTATGAGCCTGACTGGGAGCCAGTCTATGTCTGGTACCAAGGCAACCCTCGGTACTTACTGTCAATTGGTTTAGCGGTGTACGGGTTAATGAAATAGATGGGTTTCTTCAAATTTTGCTAGTACTAGGGGACCATCTGAACCGGAGATGGCGCAGCGATGGTGACGGTCGGGTAGGTAAAGGTAATGTCGGCTGAGGTGCCGGTTGAGCTGTTGCTATAGGAGTATTCCCTTAGCAGGTAATTTGTGTTATCGAACCAGACATACTGTGTCATTGTTGGCTGAGAGGTAACTTTTATCTGATACTTGTCGCAAGTTAAATTGCCGCAAGTTGAAGTGCCATCTTTAATAGCGGTGTAACCATTACTATTGCCGCTGTTGAATTTAAGCTCAAAGCTGTTGACCGGGTTAGGTATACCGGCGCTGGCGGCTGCGCTGCTGCTGCTGTACTCCAACCAAGTAGTGCCGGCACCTTCTTGAACGTAGGTGGCCCCATTATAATTAATCTCCGCCAATTGTTTGTCAGCAGAGGTATAAGTAATTGAGGAGTTGTTCTTGCTGTCATGTTGCAGGGTAAAGGTCCCTTGGGCGCCGGATGATCCTTCAACCGCAGTACCGTTAGCGGCATACGATACGGTATTGATGTTAGTGTGCTCGGCGAACGCACAAAGCGACTTATCGTTAAATATTTTCTGGCAAGCACTTGATACGGCAACATTTTTGGCGGGAGCAGATATGGTACTAGTTGTCGAAGTTTTGTTATTTGAACTTTTCTTCGTCACCTGCCAGACGATAACTCCGGCAACGGCCAGTACAACTACTATTATTGCGATAATATAAATTTGCCCGAGCCCACTCTCGTGTTTAGTCAGTTTCGACATCTTACTCCCTCTATCTCACTCTTAATAATTAAACTTAATATTATCCGAACCAGTCCTTTTGTCAATTAACTTTTTACGAATTTTGCCCATTCCGATATCTTATAGGAAGCCGTTAAGCCTATACCTGCGACTGCCTGTTGTTGGCCAACGAATCCAGTTAGTTGAAAACGGCTGTCATCAAGCTTATACTAAAAATCAATATGAAGCCGGACCATAATGATCCGTTAATTAACAGTCAAATGGTTGTGCAAAAAATAAACAGAAGGCATCTAGATGTGGCCCCAGCCTGTTGATCCGCTGCATAGTTTACTTTGGTCGACGCTAGTTGCCGTTGCTCCGATTTTGATCTTGGGCGGCATGTTGCTAAGCCGGAAGGTGGCCGGTTACCTGGCAACTCTGATAACCCTGGGCATAGGACTTGTTATTGCGATTTTTGCTTATGGCATGCCGGTCAAGCTGGCCGGGTTATCCGGTTTATATGGTGTTATTGACGGTTTGATGCCAATCAGCTGGATCGTCTTGGCGGCCATATTCCTATACAACATAAGCGTGGCTAGCGGCAGTTTTAGCGTCGTCCGGCAAAGCATCGAAAACATTACCAACGATCGCCGCTTGCAGGCGTTGCTGATTGCTTTTTGTTTTGGCGCCTTTTTGGAGGGATCGGCCGGTTTTGGCGCACCGGTAGCTATCACAGCCGGCATCTTAATTGGCCTGGGTTTTGTACCAATCTACGCTGCCAGCATCTGTTTGCTGGCCAATACCGCACCGGTAGCCTTTGGCGGCATCGGTATCGCCGTAGTCACGGCCAGTCAGCTAACTAATATTAATGCCAATACGCTGAGCCGGATGATCGGTCATCAGCTGCCGTTGATTGCCCTGATTATTCCCCTGTGGCTGGTGGTCATTGTGGCCGGCTGGCGCGGAGCCAGGGCGGTTTGGCCGGCAATACTTGTAACCGGCGGCGCCTATGCGGCAACGATGTTTCTGACGTCCAGTTATCTGGGCCCGTCTTTGCCCGATATTGTGTCCTCGATCGTATCGATGCTCTGTCTGGTTGGTCTGTTGCTTGTCTGGCAGCCGAAAGAGGTTTGGCGTTTTCCTAATGAAAAAACTTCAGTCGCTCCCGGCAAGGTCCGTTTTAGTACTTCGGAAATCGTCCGGGCCTGGACGCCATTTCTGCTGCTGATAGTTTTCATTGCTAACTGGGCTTTTTCCGGGACGCAGGCTCTACTGGGAAAGTACACGATTAAAATTCCCTTTGGCCTATTGCACCACGGCATAAGCGTAGCTGGCCATCCAGTCGATGTCACTTACAGTTTCGCTTGGTTATCAGCTGCCGGAACCGCTATTTTTCTAGCGGCGCTGCTGTCCGCCGTTTTAATGCACATGTCCTTCAGGCATGTAATTAAAATTGCCAAGCAGACGCTTAAAGAGCTGCGCCGCCCGCTTATAACCATTGCTTCAATCGTCGGTTTTGCCTACGTCGCCAACTACTCTGGAATTTCGGCAACGCTGAGCAGGGCTCTATCAGAAACAGGAAGGGTATTTCCGCTGGTCGCCCCACTACTTGGCTGGCTGGGTGTATTTATAACCGGTAGCGATACATCATCCAACGCCCTCTTTAGTACCGTCCAATCCCATACAGCCACCGCCCTCGGCATAAATCCGGTACTCACCGTTGCCTCGAACAGCTCCGGTGGTGTGGCTGCAAAAATGATCTCGCCCCAAAGTATAGCCGTGGCGGCTGCCGCCACTAAACTGACCAATAAGGAGGGGAAACTGTTCCGCCGTGTTATTCTGCACAGCGTAGCATTGGTTAGTATTATCTGTCTTATGACTTATCTGCAGGCCAATTACCTAAAATGGATGATACCGGCTTATAAGCCGCTTCACGCGCCAGGTCTTGCCCGGTTTGATTTGTCGGATTTGGCAATTATTTTTCTGTCGCTGATAGTTATCTCTGCCCTTGCCATCAATGCCCGTCGCGACCACCCTTCCAGCCGCAGCAGTCAATCTCCGGGTGCGGCAACCTAAGAATAACGGATTACTAACCTGGCGTTCGCAGAGCACATCTGCTCAATTATTATTTATAGAACAATTATCAATCGACTCTACGGTCTTATTTTTCTATACTTAATGTTATAGCTAAAACAGGGAGAAAATATGAAGACAAGAAAGTTTGGTGACGAGCAAATTCCGGTCAGTGAAATTGGTCTTGGAACCTGGCAAATCGGCGGATCCTGGGGCGATGTTAGCGAGAGTGAGGGGATGAAAATCTTGCAAGCCGCCGCCTGCAACGGCGTCACCTTCTTCGACACAGCTGATGTTTATGGAGACGGTAAAAGCGAGCATTTGATAGGAAAATTTCTACAAACAAAGCATCCGAAAAACTTATTTATCGCCACAAAATTAGGACGTTCGGCGCAGCCTGGGTGGCCAGAGAATTTTACTCTTCCAACTATGCGGGCGCATACCGAAGCATCCCTCAAGCGGTTAGGTGTAGAGGCGCTTGATCTGACGCAACTGCACTGCGTGCCAAAGGATGTCCTCCGCCGCGGTGAAATTTTCAATAACCTGCGTGTCTTAAGAAGCGAAGGGAAAATTAAACGTTTTGGGGCAAGCGTCGAATCGATGGAAGAAGCACTTATCTGTTTGGAGCAAGAAGGACTGGCTTCGCTGCAAATTATATTCAATATCTTCCGCCAAAAACCAATCACAGCCCTATTTAAAGCTGCCCAGGAAAAAGGCGTCGCCATTATCGTGCGTCTACCACTGGCAAGCGGTTTGCTGACGGGCAAGATGACAACTGACACCAAATTTGCCAAGACCGATCATCGTAACTTTAACCGTGATGGCCAGAGTTTTAATGTCGGTGAAACATTTGCCGGCCTGCCTTTTGACAAGGGAGTCGAACTGGCTGACGAGTTAAAGGCCTTGGTCCCGCCCGGGATAACCATGTCTCAAATGGCACTTCGTTGGATACTTGACTACGACGCAGTTACGACAATAATCCCGGGAGCAAGTAAGGCAGCCCAGATTATGAGTAATGTTTCGGCCAGCGACCTAGCGCCATTGCCGCCTGAACTTCACGACAAACTCACTAAATGGTATGAAACACGGGTCGCAAAAAATATTCGCGGCCCGTATTAATAACCAGAGTTAAATGAAACTATTGTCTCCTTTAACTGGCACCACCAAGCCAGGGTCATGGTAGAGTAAGTTTATGATCTTATTCTTGGCGCTTACGGCTGCTTTTGGTTGTGCGGTCTTTAACGGCACGGCTGCCATCTTTGAGAAAATCGGCGCCGGCAAAGAAAAAAAGGCGACCTCCTCGCATCCAGCTTTGCTCTGGCGGTTACGGAAAAACATGTCTTATCTTCTCGGAATTGCTCTAGACCTGCTGGCATGGTTATTGACCATGTTTGCCGTTCATAACCTGGCGTTGTTTGTGGTTCAGCCAATTATCGCCTGCAGTGTAATAGTTACGGTGCTAATTGAGCATTTTGTTTTCAAACACCGCTTTACCAGTAAATTCATGTTCTCGGCACTCATCATATTGGCCGGCCTGGTCTTGCTTGCACTTGTCTCAGCTCCGGAAAAAGCAACATCAATAAACCAGAACTTCCGCTGGGCGGTTGTTCTAGCTCCGTTGGCGCTGGCTTTCGCCGGTTCGCTGTTCAGCGCAATCCAAAAAAGGTACTCCACTTTTATTTTGGCCGCCATTAGCGGATTGGCGTTTGGCGGCGTATCTATTGCCGGGCGGTCAATCCGATTTTCTCATCCTTATATTCACATACTTTATAATCCGTTGGTTCTGGCGATTGTGGCCTACGGGCTGGTTGGTATTTTATTCTTTACAATTGCCCTGCAGAGAGCCTCGGCAACAGCAGTCAATGCCTGTATGATTGCTTGCGAAACGCTGCTGCCGATAACTATTGGTATGCTGTTTCTCGGAGACCATCCTCAGGATAATTTGTGGTTCATCGTTATACTAGGGGTTATTCTTACATTTAGCGGAACTATATTTGTCGCTCTCACTACCGAAAAAACCTAAATTAGGCCTTAGATCAACTCGACTATCGCGGCGTTGGGGATGGTTTGATCACCATTATATTCATGAGTGTGTGATAAGTGATTGACCGCCCGTCTGAGCGCTCGGCCAAAGGAGCCGTGCCCGACAATGAGGATGTTGTCGTAACTTTTCAGAGATTTTAGATATTTTAGTGCCCGGGCGGCGCGGATATCTAAATCCTTGGTGGTCTCAGCTCCCTCAACCCGGTCGAAATCTTCATATGTATGATCGGCAAAAAAATCAGCTGCCATAGTGGCTTCTAATATGCCAAATGTTCTTTCAATAAATAAATTATTTTTTTGTATCTTATCAACAGGATAACCAATCTGTTCGGCTATATGTTTGGCTGTATCATAAGCTCTCTCGAATGGCGAACAAATAATTAAATCTATCTTTGGCAGGTTATGTTTTATGTCCTGACCAGTTTTGACTGCTTGTTGATGACCCTTATCGGTCAACGGTGTTTCGGTTCTGCCAGAAAGTATGCCGGCTTTGTTCATATGAGTTTCGCCGTGTCGGACAAAAAATAATCGTCTCATTGGCAATAAGTATAACAAAATCAGGTTAAGGGTTATTGGCTCATGTATGATTCATTATTTTTGAGTTTATATGCTAGCAATTTACTTTTAACATAGTATTTACTATCTGTCAGTGTTCTTGTATTATACTACTAATGTTTCGCCGTAGCCGGGAAGTTAGCACAGAACCGCCGATTATCGATTTAGAACATCGTTCGCCGAAGTGGCTGGATTTCGCAACAGTTAGCAGCGTATCACTTGGAATAGCCGAGATAGTTGTCGGCACGATAGGTCGGAGCAATGCCCTATTGGCAAATTCAGTTGAGATGTTTGATAACACCACTTACGGCCTAGACTCTCTAGCCGCTCGAGACGAGAAAAACCGTCGCCGAAATCATCGCTTACGGCGAACTGCCGGTGGGATTATTACTATGGCGGCTCTAGGAGTAGCAGCTAACTCCGCATACGATATGCAAGCTCACGAAGTGCCGGATGTCAGCTCATATGCCGCCGGTTTTGCGGCGGTCGGCATTGCTTTGAATGGTTCATATGTTCTCGGTCTTAAGAAAGACGCTGATAGTGGCACGACGCATCGTGATGGATTCCGGCACGGGGCGAGCGACACTATCAGCTCAGCGGTAGCAGTCGGAGCAATTATTGCTGCCAACCACGGCTACCCAGCTGTCGATACTTATGCAAGCCTTGGCATGTGCGCCAGCACGATCATCTTTACCTTTCCGACTAACCGCCGAATCGAAAGTGCAGATAGAGTTTATGCTAACGTTCAATCCGAATCGGAATCTGCAGCTGGAGAAGAATCGATGTCCTAGCCAGTGTACATTTTGACAATCCGGAACTATTGATATAGTAATTGTATGAATAAGCTATGGCACGAGCAGCACAAATTACCAAAGAATGCTCCCCTAAAAGTCCGGCTAAAATGGCATCTTGAACATCAAAAGCAATGTGGCTGCCGGCCGATCCCAAAAAGCTTGCAAAAAGATATCTAGAGTTTGCGGCTGATTCATGTAAAATATAAAAGAAGTTTTATTAAAAATAAGAGAGGGCAGTGAGAAAAGTGAGTAAACTCCAGGGCGGGATTAGCGTCAACGTCCATTACAAGTGGATAGCGCTGTCAAATACCACGCTCGGAGTTCTGATGGCGGCTATTAACGGTACCAGCCTGATAATTGCCTTGCCTGTTGTTTTTAGGGGGCTCCATGTCAACCCGCTTAGCGCCAGCAGTTTTACCTACCTGCTGTGGATTTTATTGGGCTACTTACTGGTAACTGCCGTGTTAGTGGTATCGCTTGGCCGGCTGGGCGATATGTTCGGCCGGGTACGAATGTATAATCTAGGTTTTGTCATCTTTACGTTGGGGGCGCTGGGTGCGGCGTTGACCTGGGGCCATGGCGACAGCGGCGCACTGGAGTTGATCCTGATGCGCATGGTTCAGGCGGTGGGCGGTGCCTTGCTAATGGCCAATTCGGCGGCTATTATAACTGATGCTTTTCCCTCCAACCAGCGCGGCATGGCGCTGGGCATTAACCAGATTTCGGCGATGGCCGGAGCTTTTATTGGAATTTTGGTTGGTGGCGTCCTAGCGCAATTTTCATGGCGCTGGGTATTTCTTTTCAATGTACCGATCGGAACGATTGGTATAATTTGGTCTTATTTAATGCTTAAAGAAATCGACATTTTTCACAAAGCTAAGATTGATTGGCTGGGTAACATTGCCTTTGCGGCCGGTCTATCCATGCTGCTGGTTGGTGTTACCTACGGCATAAAACCTTACGGCACTTCTTCGATGGGTTGGACTGATCCGTTCGTTCTGGAAATGATAGCCGGTGGTATTGCTCTGCTGATTGTTTTTGCTTTCATCGAACGCCGCGTCAAACAGCCAATGTTTAATTTAAAACTCTTCCGTATCCGAGCCTTCACTGCCGGTAATCTAGCAGGACTATTGTCGGCAGTCGGCCGGGGCGGTTTGCAGTTCATGCTAATCATGTGGCTGCAGGGTATCTGGCTACCGCTACACGGCTACTCCTTTGCCGACACGCCGCTTTGGGCAGGTATTTTTATGTTACCAACCACGGCCGGTTTTATGATCGCCGGACCGCTGTCCGGATATTTATCCGACAAATACGGCGCCCGGCCTTTTGCGACCGGTGGCATGATATTGGCGGCAGCCAGTTTTGGACTAATGATGCTGCTGCCGGTTAATTTTCCTTATCTGCCTTTTGCACTGATATTAGTCCTTAACGGAATAGCCTTCGGCTTGTTCTCGGCCCCTAACACCGCCGGCATAATGAACTCCGTTCCGGCCGATTCCCGGGGTGTTGCTTCGGGTATGCGGGCTACTTTCCAAAATACCGGCATGCCGTTGTCGATCGGCGTATTTTTTAGCCTGATGATTATCGGTCTGACGACCAAGGTGCCACCGGCAATGTATGCCGGGTTAACCGCTAATGGCGTATCGGCACATCTTGCTACCCAGTTAGCTCATTTGCCGCCAATTAGCTATTTGTTTGCCGCTTTTTTGGGATATAACCCCCTAAAAACCCTGCTCGGGCCAAATATCCTCAGTAAATTACCGCATGCTGATGCTACCCGGCTAATATCCAAAAGTTTCTTCCCCCATCTGATTGGTAACCCCTTTAAACATGGGCTCATTTTGGTTCTGAGTTTTGCTATCATTGCCTGCCTGATAGCAGCCGCGGCTTCTTGGATGCGCGGCACTAAATACGTCCATCAAGAGTCTTAGCTCTAAATACGCAGAGTCGATCAACCGCTGTGATATTCATCCGTCTTGCTTGACACTGACCCCTAACAACCCTAAACTATTAACATTAGTTGTATAGACAATCTATACTCTTAACAAATACACAGAAAGACAAAAATATGCGTGGGGTTTGGTCAAAAAGACCATATCTTCTTAACGAGATAGTTATATCAAGATATAAACTAGCCCTTATCCGGGTTAATCTATGTCTGGTTATTATTATTACCGCTTTTACTCCCTTGTTGCTCAACTATCTCCACCCGGGCGATAGCGATGCTGCTGGCTCACTAGGACACACCATCACCGCCACCGTTTCAGGCAGCGGCACAATCAACCCCAGCGGAACTGTATCGGTTCCGGGTGGGGGTAATCAGACATTTACCATGACCCCCAATTCCGGTAATCAAATATCCGAGGTTCTGGTTGATGGCAGCAATGTTGGTGCAGTAAGTACTTATACGTTCACCTACGTGTATGCAAATCACACTATTGAAGCGGTATTTACCGCTTCTAGTTCCTACAATATTATCGCCACTGCTGTTGGTGGCGGTTCAATCAGCCCCAGCGGAACCGTGCCGGTCAGCGGCGGGGCTAATCAGGCATTTACCATCACGCCCAACACAAATAATCAGATATCCAATGTTCTAGTTGATGGCACAAGTGCGGGAGCGGTTAGCAGCTATACCTTCTACAGTGTTACGGCCACCCATACTATCGAAGCTGACTTTTCACCTATTACCAGCACCATAACGGCGACGGCTGTCGGTAGTGGCACAATCAGTCCCAGTGGTGCCGTGTCCGTCGACGACGGGACCAATCAAACTTTTGATATTTCCCCGGGTTCAGGTTATCAGATTGCCGATGTCTTGGTTGATGATGCCAGTGTCGGAGCGGTTAGCAGCTATACCTTCAATGATGTTCTGACTGCTCATACTATTGAAGCCGACTTTTCGCCAATTACCTTTACTCTAACTGTCTCCGCTAGCGGTGGTGGCACCGTGAATCCAGCTGGTGACGTAATGGTGGATGATGGTTCCGATCAAGTAATTGACGCTACTCCCAGTGATGGTTATTACTTCAGCGGCTATTCTAGCAATGGAACTGTTAACTGCATCCCTTCCGGCGATGATCAGGATTGTACAATCTCTGACATTACCTCGGATGAGTATTTTACAGCCGACTTTGCGCCCATCTACACCATTACCGCAACTGCAGACGGTAATGGTTCAATCAGTCCCAGCGGCTCCGTACCCATCGACAGTGGATCGACTCAGACATTTAATATTACACCCGGATCAGAATCCCAAATTTCCGAAGTTATAGTTGATGACACCAGTGTCGGAGCTGTCACCAGTTATGCGTTCGACGACGTAACGGCTAATCATACCATTGAAGCTGATTTTTCTCCCATCACAAACACTATCACCGCTTCAGCCGGAACCGGCGGCAGTATCAGCCCCAGCGGAGCTACTTTGGTCAATTATGGGTCTGATCAAACATTTAATATAACCCCAAGCTCAGACTACCAAATATCCAGCGTACAGGTTGATGGGGCCAGTGTCGGAGTAGTAAATAGCTATACCTTTGACGACGTTGTAGTCGGTCATACTATTGAAGCCGGCTTTGCGCCGATCACATATACCCTCACGATTTCCGGCGGACCGGGCGGTAGCGTCAGCCCCAGTGGAGTCATTGTGGTTGCCGATGGGATTAGTCAGACTATCGACCTTACTCCTGATGATGGTTACTATGTCGCCGGCCATTCAAGCAACGGTTCAGTCAGTTGCACTAATTCTGATAAAGGCTCTGCCTGTACAATTTCCGACATTACCTCAAACGAATATTTCAAGGCAGAATTTGCAGCTACACCAGTCTCGCCGACTCCAGCATTCACTATTACTGCAGCAGTCAGCGGCCCGGGCACCATCAGCCCAAACGGAGATACAAATGTCAACGAGGGAGCTAATCAATCATTTGCTATTTCCCCAAACAGCGGCGATGCAATTTCCCAAGTCCTTGTTGACGGCGTTGACCAAGGATCGATAACTACCTATACTTTTTCGGACGTTACTGCCGCTCACTCAATAGAAGCCATCTTTACTTCGCCGGTCACACCCATCACAACCACGACAACCAATAACGGGGCTTCTACCCGTGGCTCAACGCCAGTCGTTGTGGCGACAGCTGCTCCTAGCTCTAATCCCATTTCAGCTGTTTCGCGATATGTAAAAATAGTCTTTACCCACGTCCCAACTCCTGTAGCAATTGGTTTCCCGTGGTTGCTGTTGGCGTTGTTGCTACTGATGATGTTGTGGTCTGCTCGTCAAGCCTGGCGCGAGACCAGCTATGCCAAGAAACGAGCTCGGCTTCTGTATGAGAACCAACAGTTGGCTGAAGCGAAAAACACTTTCTTAGAGCTAGCCTCTCACTATGTCGGAACACCACTGGCTAAACTAACCGGCGGAGTAGAATTATTGGAAAGTACCAGCCCCAGCCTGGCAGTATTACCCCAGCTTAAAGAACAGGTTAACCAGTTAAAAGCTGCTGTGGCACAGGTACTGCAGAAGATAACTGATGCCAAGCCAATCCATGCCGTCCTGCCGGAAACAGTCAGCCTAAAAGAAGTCCGTAACCAGCTAGCTAATAAGTTATTAATACTATCAGGCTTTATAGGTATACTGGGTATTTTAATAGATTACCTACTGCATGATGCTAAGCATCTCAATACTCCTGTTCTAGTCTATGCTACCCAAGCGGCCCTATATGTCTTTCTTAGTCTAGGTCTATACGGAGCTGTCAGGATCTATTACTTGCAGCATCAGCGACGTACAGCTACCGGCAGTCAACTTAATCAACAGCAGGCATTGGATAGTGAGCGCATGAGCTTCATGGAAGATATCTACAATGGTCTTATCCGGCCCTACCAGGTCTTTTCCGAACTAACCCAGACTATCCCGGCTGGCACTCCGGCCGGGAGAAGTATCACCAGCGGGCTTGAGGGCTACCAGGCGCTGTGCAACAAAGTGAAGACCGTCATAGACCTGCGGATCTCTAACTTTACTCCTGCGGCCGCACCGGCTAATATCCAGTCTATTATTAGCGAGGCTCTTCAGCACTTATCGCCAGCTCTTAGCGCTAAACACTTAGTCATTAACGGTGCACTAAATATACCTATTCTCAATGCCCTAGCCGACAGCGCCCTGCTCGGACAAGTCTTTAATGCTGTATTAAGTAATGCCGTTAAGTTCAGCCCTGACGGTGGCGCTATTGACCTTTACTACCACGCCACTCATCACAGCCTATCTTTCATGATCAAGGATTATGGCAAGGGCATAAATCCAGACTATCTGGCCCGTCTGTTTCAGCCATTTTCAAGAGCTCAAGCCAATGCCCTAGACTTCAGCTATGAAGGTATGGGACTTAGCTTATACGTGGCTAAGGTTATTATGCGCACATTGCATGGAGATCTGAACCTTACTTCAGCTTCCGGCCAAGGTACAATCGTTACTATTCAGCTGCCAATGGCCAACCAATCTGCTGCCAGGGCCTATATCCAACCGCAGCTGGTGGCTAGCAAAGTTCCAGCATAATTGCTCGTGATGCAGCGGTAATCATTTGAGCTAATAGACATAAGCAAATTGGGCTCATATACTTTTAGATAATGACTTTGGAGCAAACCCCAGTGTTACCAGTCCGCAACTATGAGGACGTTGATATTATCCAGGGAGGTATGGGAGTTGGGGTCTCGGACTATGAGCTGGCCAGAGCAGTAGCGGCGGAAGGCGCCATGGGAGTTGTCTCAGGCACCGTAATCGGCCCGGTTTTAGCCCGGCGCCTGCAAAACGGCGACCCGGACGGATCAATGCGGCTGGCGTTAGCGGCATTTCCCGACCAGGCAATCGCCGAGTCAATAATTGAAACTTACTACCTGGAGGGCGGCAGAGCCCCAGATCAGCCATATAAGAAAGTACCGATGTTTGGCTCAGTAGACGAGCAAGATGCTGTGAAGCTCAACATGGCTGGGGGTTTCGTTGAAGTGTGGCTGGCTAAGTACATTGCCGCTATCAGGTCTGAGGCACCGGGTCCGATCGGCATAAACCTGATGAAAAAACTGGAACGACCGACCCTCAGCGCGCTTTATGGCGCTGAACTGGCCGAAGTTGACACTGTCCTGGTGGGCGCCGGCATACCCTATGACATTCCAAAATACCTCAGCGCTCTGGCTATTGGCGAGCCTGTGACCATGAGACTAGATGTCACCAAAGCTGAACAGCGCCACGAGATGACTTTTGACCCAAGCGACTACCCTTTGCTCGCTAACACCAGACTTAAAAAGCCTGCATTCTTGGCGATCGTGGCATCAAACACCTTGGTTAAGGCCCTGTCGCAGCATGACAACCCGCCAGATGGGTTTGTTATTGAGGGCCCGGTTGCCGGTGGCCATAATGCCCTGCCACGCAACAAAGTCGAATATGGTGAGCGAGACCAGGTCAATCTTGAGGCTGTTGCCGAGTTTGGCCACCCTTTTTGGTTAGCCGGCGGCTACGATAGCCCGGAGAAGCTAAAGGAAGCTCAGGACCGCGGCGCCAACGGCATACAGGTCGGTACAGCTTTTTTGATGAGTCGGGACTCAGCCTTGGATACAGAGGTTCGGGAGAGAATTATCGACCTAGTTATTGGTGACGGCATTGAGGTTGTGACAGATATGAAGGCATCGCCAACCGGCCTTCCGTTTAAAGTGGCCCAATTGCCCGGGACACTATCCGATGCCAAAGTCTACCAGGAACGAAACCGAATATGCGATCTCGGCTTTCTGCGTGAAGCCTATGTCGTAATTGGTGAAGACGGAAATGCCGTAGTTGGTAAAGATGGTAAAGAAGTAATTGATTATCGCTGTGCCGCCGAGCCTGTGGCTAACTATGTCAAAAAGGGCGGGAAACTTGAAGACACCCTCGGGCGGCTGTGTCTATGCAATGGATTGATGGCAACCATTGGGCTGGGCCAAACTCGGCGCGGCCGGCCGGAACCAGCGGTAATTACGGCTGGCGATATCTTAAGCGAGGTGACTCAGCGGCTAGTCGGTATCTATGGGCGGAGCTTCTCGGCAGGTGAAGTCGTGAGGTATTTGAGAAGTAGCAATAGCGATTAGGGTCTCATCATTCCCAACTGATAGTTGATTTATTAAGCAATAGTACTATAGTGACCAATTAGGAAGCTGTTCTCAAGATAAAAACAATGACTATAATCCTTGAACAAGCGCCCTTGCCTAGGTTAGGCCCAGATCCAGCCGAATCGGTAATTTTACTGGCCAGACCGCTAGTGGATAGCTGTTTCGAGGATCAAGCAGCATGGCCGGAACCTGATGTTTCAAGTCTGCCTGAAGTAACCTATGAAGATTGGCCGGATAACCTATTTGCACCAGAGTTAGATCAAGATCCGATTTTAAGTCTACGCGAAGTGAACAGCAGTGAAGGAATTTTTAATGTTACGGCATTAAAAATTAAAGGTGTCAGATATTTATTAGGACGACAAGTCGAAGAAGCTGCCCCGTGGGGACAGCCGGACACCGGCCCATTAGTGTTGGCGGAGCTAAACTCTGACGGGGATATTGTATACACCAGTAAGGTCTGGACTCCTGATGGTCAAGCTGTTTTGATCGAAGACCCCAGGGCCGATCAAGCTGAAGACGATACGACCACCATCGGGGTTACCGCTGTGCGGCGGCAAGAAGGCAACAAAGCCTACCCCGGACTAATAATCCTCAGATCTCCTGAACAGTTGCTAATAGAACCATTCCCGGAGCCACGGATTATCGACCAGTTTGGCGGTGGCGAGGGAACAACGCCAGTCAGCAGAGAGGTCGGAGGAAAAGGCACCACGGCAATAGATAAAACCAACATTATGTACAGGCCAGAGAGAATGAACCATACCCTACGGGTTCTTAAAGTAACCGAGGATGATGTGGCTCACGTGGTGGATATAAACTTCCCAAAAAACATCCCCTGGGCTCAATATAAAATCGGCACAACCACTTCCCCCGTATGGTTAAACGACAGAGAGGCTTATATCGAGCTTCACGGTATTAATGCAACTGTAGATGGCCAGGTTGTAGATGGTGAAGTCGAAACAGATAATATGATCTATGAATATGCTATCGGTACAGCTCGATTGTTGCGCACTGTAGATGAAGCAGGCAATGTTTCGTTTTCGGTCGACAATATCAGCCGTGCAGCAATAATAACGCCAGATTCATTCCCTGCCCTAACCGGCGGACGACAAGTTGAGCTTCATCCGGATAAAAGACGGGCCGAGTATAACTGCGGAGCGATTTCTACTAGAGACGCTAGTGGTGAACTTGTACGAAGAGAGTTATTCCCGAATCAAGGTGATAAGCGCACCTGGTACGCTGTGGTCGATGCAAAAGCAATAATAGCCAATTGGGACAGATCTATAGCAACACAGCCCAAACGACGCTGGGCCGGGCTGGCTAAGCTTTACGGCCAAACAACGCCAATAATTTAGTCTGAATATCTTCGGAATCGGATACTTCTATAGCTGGCGCAAACAGACCGGTGGCAGCCAATTGGTCTTTATTTGGTAGGGTTTCTTGATACAGGTGCCTAGCTGCCTCCGGGTCGAATCGGACCGCCGTACCGATAGCCGTTCCGAGATCCCACGAATGAATCAGCTGATCGTTAGACTCTTGTTGAAGATAGTGTCGGGTTGGAAAATCACCATACGATAAGTGGATTATCTTGGTAGGGTCAACCCGTTCTACTGCTTGTCTGGCTTTGGCTTCAGCCTGGTCCCAGCTAACTTGCAGATCATCGCCAATTAAATTGCCATCATATTTATCGCCAACCTCGGTGATGGTTAAACCTTCCAGAATATCCGGTACCCACGAAAGTTCATACAACATGTGCGAGACAAGTGCTTGTACATCCCATTCTGTGTCGGGTGTGGAATCTCCAAATTGTTCTTGCTTCACTTTGTGGATTACTCTTGTTGCTGAAGATAGGCAGGTATCAAATAATTGTTTTATATCCATATGGTTTTATTATAGACCACTCACAAGCCACTTGGCGTGCGACATTTAACAACCCATTTACCAAATAGCCACCATTCTTTTCTCGTTCTAGGTCCTTGCCCGCGACACCTAATAAGCGCATCGGCTGCTTCCTCGCCATAAGCAACTACCAGATCCTGTTGAATATCAATTGCTTCGAGTGCCTTTTCTTCCTTGTGCTTGCTTGCTCTCACGGCAACATCGCTTCGCTGAAGCCCCGCCCGAAATGTACTTTCAACTTCTTCAAGGGAAATTTCTTGAGTTTTTGACAATGCTACCCTGTAATTTGGATTTTCCATCAGTTCTAGGGTTATATCATTATTAGCATCCCTCAGTGCTTGGTCCATGGTAAGATCCACATAACTTTCCTTCGCCGCCTCTAGTTCCGCCAGAGCCGCTGCCTGTTCGGCTAGACAATCATTTACAAACGGACATAGTTCACAGCTCATAGCCAATCATTTATATCACAGTTGCCCGATCAAATAAATAGTTCTGTTTATGCAGTAGCTATAAGATGTTATCCGGTGTATAATGGTAATAGTTAAGGGCGGCGCGTTAGCGCCGTTATTTTATGTATGAACCAGGATCCTTCTAAAATTCGCAATATTGCTATCATTGCTCATGTTGACCACGGCAAGACAACGCTGGTCGACGGCTTACTTAAGCAATCGCACACTTTCCGGGACAATCAGGCCGAGATGACCCAGGATTTGATTATGGACAGCGGCGACCAGGAACGGGAACGGGGTATTACCATCACCGCCAAAGTTACTGCCGTCCAACACGATGGTTATAGGATAAATATTATCGATACGCCTGGTCATGCCGATTTTAGCGGCGAAGTTGAGCGGACTATCAATATGGCCGACGGCTGCCTGCTGATTGTTGACGCTCAAGAAGGCCCGATGCCGCAAACAAAATTCGTTCTGGGCAAGGCTCTGGCCAATGACTTAAAGCCGATTGTTATTATTAATAAGATTGATAAGCAGAGTTCCCGTATCGCTCAAGTTGAAGATGAGCTGGCCGATCTGTTTCTGGAGCTAGCGGTGCATGAGAACCAACTCCATTACCCTGTTTATTATGCCATCAGCCGCCAGGGCAAAGCCTGGGCAACCCCGCCGGCCGATACTGAAGAAAAGGCTGATCTGTCAGTCATTTTTGATGCCATTATCAAGGATATCCCGGCACCGAATGTTGAGCTGGACAAACCTTTTCAGATGTTAGTTTCAGCTCTGTCGTGGGATAGTTTCAAGGGCAGATATGTTATTGGGCGGGTTAACCGCGGCCACGTTAAAGAGGGTGATAGAGTGACTATTTGCAAAAAAGACGGCAGCCAGGCCAAGGCGACAGTCGACAGTATTCTAGTCAGCAGCGGCGTCGGTTCAATCCGGGTTAAAGCCGGCGGCGCCGGTGAAATTATTCAGCTAACCGGTATGGCCGGCGCTCAGATCGGCGAAACCGTTGCTGACGATATCCAACCAGAGCCATTGCCAGTACTGGAAATAGAAGCACCAACACTGAAGATATATCTCGGGCCTAATACTAGCCCCTTCAAAGGCACTGAGGGTGAATTCTTTACCGGCCGGCAGATTGGCGAACGGCTAAAGAGAGAACTGGAAGCCAACGTCGGCTTACGAGTCGAAGACGCCAGTATCGGTTTTTTGGTCAGTGGTCGGGGCGAGTTACACCTGAGCGTTTTGATCGAATCATTGCGCCGCGAGGGTTACGAATTCGAGGTCGGCCATCCCGAAGTCGTCACCAAAGAAGAAAACGGGCAAATTCTGGAGCCGGTTGAAGAGCTGATCGTTGAAGTGCCGCCCGAACATATCGGCACCGTTCAGATGGAACTTGGCACCAGGCGGGCTATCTTAAAAGAGCAGTTTGTCAGCACTAAGGGCGTAACCAAATTAGTCTATGAACTACCGACCCGAGCCCTGCTGGGACTACGCAACATCCTAACCACCAATACCAACGGCACGGTTATTATGAACAGCCTAATGATCGGCTATCAGCCGCTCGGATCACCTCTCCCAAAATTACGCAGCGGCGCTCTGATAGCTTATGAGAGTGGCATAACTACTCCCTATGCCCTGCAGACAGCCGAAAGCCGAGGCACCTGTTTTGTCGGACCGGCCATTAAGGTTTATGCCGGTCAGGTTGTCGGTCTCAACAAAAGAAGCGATGATATGGAGATTAATGTCTGTAAGGCAAAGCACCTAACTAATATGCGCAGTAGTAGTAGCGACGGCGCAGTACAATTAACCCCGGCTACTAAACTCAGCTTAGAGCAATCAATCGATTTTATTGAAAATGACGAGTTACTTGAGATAACTCCGAAATCTCTTCGGCTTCGAAAAGCAGAGCTGAATCATCTACAGAGGAAAAGGCAAAAATAATCATCTGCTGTGGCCGCCTGCCGGCAGTTACTTATTGTTTGCTAATTTCGTCCGGGGAATAATATGGGCGCTGCCAAAGCTCACCGGCGGCACCCTCTATTCTAATAACATGGTTAAGAGAATCGAGCGATATCCCCACATCACCCTCAAATTCGCCCTGACTGCTAAAAATAACTTGGCCATCTTCACTAACTTGAGGCTCCGGGTAAAAGCGCACATGCCCAAGTCCAACCCGGAAAGCGCCCAATGGCATACTCAGAACAAATATGGGATCTTCACCTACTTGCCCGACTTCAACTAATATCGGATTATGTGGGTCGCCTGGATGCTCAGCGGACCACCCTTCAAACCTGGATTTGGCCCCGGCCGACTTAACCAATGCCATTAAGCCAGGCTCCTTGCTTGCGGTGTCGTTAGCTAGACCCTCGTTTCTTTTTCTAAAATACTTCTCTGTGGCTTTTATCCCGACTTTATTGATGATTCTGTCTAATCGTTCAAGAGCTAGCGCATCGTCCTCATCAATGCCTTCGGCTAAAAGACCGCGTATCTTGATTTCGGCCGCAGCTGCTGCCTCTTCGGCATTTTGCCGCGTACGATTTACGACCGCTTTAATGCCGCCCAATATTTCCATGCTCGACATTTAAACACTCCTTAAGAAAAAACCCTTTTACGTCTATAGCTGAAGTTTTGCAACAATATGTGATCCTAGCTGGAATTACCATATTAGACGCTTTCACTTTGTGCGGTACCGTCTTGAAGTTCACTTGTAAATGGATAGATTCTAGGAGTTAGAGGGGAAGTTAGCATCTCTCTGACTGGACCAATATATACTTCTTCGTCCAATGAATCCTGCAAGCGAGGCAGCAGAGTTGCGTTAAAATTCACCGAGACGTTTGTGACTGTTCCGAGCGTAATAGTATGCTCGGGGTTATCCCTTAAACGAGGATGCCACTGCCTTGCTTCTGGAGTTAACGCTCGCCAAAAGGCATCTCTTTCTCCGGCAACAACAAAGCCACTGTAAGTTGGACTAGGAACATCACCTACTGTTGCTTTGAAATGGTATCCCGGCATTCTGTCTCCTCGGACTAGGTGCAGCTTACGAACAGTAACAGTTAACCCTTTGATGGCAACTTGCTCGTCAATTTCCGCGCCCCCTAACAATTGTGCGACCTCAAGAGGAGAATCAGCAGCCCGTCCCATTGACTGGTTACGGCGATAAGATTCCTTTTTTAGTAGCTGCCACAGAACATGAACAATGCCAGGGTCTTCGCGCATTTGCAGATTAACCCTTACATTGCCGTTGTCTTTTCTCGGCAACGCTTTTTTAAGCTCCCTCTCAGCACTGCCTAACCACTCTGGGTCGACCGCCCTGCCAATATCATAATAGTGAGTCGGTTGTGCCGTTCTAGCCTGTTGAAATATTTCTGTAGCCATAATGAATTAATTATTATATCATAATTCTTCAAGTTTTGGAAGTCAAAGCCGCGTCTGTTCCACCCAGGGTAATGTTGCCAGCCCGATTTATCTCATGTATCGCGATGAAATCTTCGGTGACCGTGCTCCATGCTAGTAGTGCTTGCATATTCAATGTTCCGTGCGTAATATCGGGCTATGAGAAGTACAAGTAAGAAGGAGGCTAATGCCAAGCCAAGAAAACCCCGGCCGACTTCCGCAAGCCGCTAGGCCGCAGGAAGTAAAACCAACTTTTCCTCAACTTAGAACGGCCAGATCAATTATAGACATAGTGAAGAATTCCCTGACTGATATACCAATGGGGATGATTAGAGTTGAGCTGGTTGAGAGAATAGCCTTGCCCACCCTCCCCGAGGGCCACACCAGAGGTAATTTGGGCATCATAGCCTGCTTGGATGGGGTTCTGACTTATCACACGACTGGTGGCCGGTCGTCAGGCGACCAACATCACACCTTCCGCTTTCCAGACGAAGAAGATGTATCTTATGTAATGCGAACACTTAATCATGACAGCCAAGCACTGCCACAAGACTATCCTGAGCTAGTCGGCGATTATCAAATAGCCCTTTCTACTGATGCTGTTAACCAGCTATATTTTCTTGCTGGCCTACTAGCCAATGAAGCCCCGGATTGGCCTCATTTGAAGTAAGTCGAAGTCTGGGTAAGCCTTCCTTGAAAACGTTGTTTTAATATTCACCAAAGCTCATCAAAGGATAGGTGCCGTGCATCTCGCTGACTGCCACCGAAACCGAGTTTTTTAACTCGTCAGTGTCGTCCGCCTGGATTCGCTCGATCTTTTCTGCTAATGATATTCCACATTATCAACGATCGGCCGGACAAGGTTGCGGGTCTTGATTCATCTATTAATTATGGAAAACTGAACGTTCACGAGAAGCAAGCAGCAGCATTTTGATATTGAAAACGCTTGTGGTTGCATTAGCATTATTTGGCGGGGATAATAGTTCAAACCAAGCTGGATAAAAGGAGTTGAATGTCAGACCTGTCAGAGCTAAACATAGTTAGGATTAATTTTACGGCTACGGCGCATACCGGACCTATAGGTTTGGAGGCTGAGCTGGCCGTTGGCGCGTCCGCCGGACTAGACGCCGACGAAGAACCGATAACTATGGTCGTCGAAGACGGCGATACGATATGCCCGGTGGTCTTCGGTCTGGCAGTCAGCCGGCATGGCGAGATAGGCACGAGAGGACTATATGACAGATATGCCCCTTATTTTGGAGACCTGCGGTTTAAAGATGTCGGTGACGCTATAAAAGTACCCGATTTAAAGGATACTACCAAGACCACTCCCGGGCAGTTATTAAATGATGAATTATGGGGAAATAATAGGCTGCAGAACCGTTTCTCTTTGATTGGTACCGAAGCTGTCCAAGAAGTTTTATCAACGCTGATAAACTTGCCCGAGGAACGGAAATGGGATTACGGCCAGACCTATTACGGCGGTAAAAGATACGTCCTGCGGGCTTTAGCCAGAGCAGTCGCTAAGCGCTACAAGTAATCAATTCCGCAAACAACAGATTATTGGGCAAAAATAACCCTAATATGCTAGATGGCTTAATTTTTATGATTATAACCTTTCATGCTAATCTTAATAAGATTGAATAAATATAAAATCATAACAGAAGGACAGATCAGTGTTTGAAGCAATCGCCAGGTTTTCGGTTAAATTTCGTTGGTTAATCATTATCGTCTGGATCATAGCGGTGCCGCTGGCTATTAAAACCCTACCCTCGCTTAGCTCTGTTACTACGTCAAATAACTCAGCCTTTTTACCGGCGTCAAGCCCCAGCGAAAAAGCTGTCGGGCTGACGGCTGCTTTTCAGGGTAAAAATACCGAGGCCACGGCCATAATTGTCGCCTCGAATCCCTCGGGCCCGCTTAGCACTGCCGATAATGCGGCAATTGCCCGCCTTGAAACCAGCGTCAGCAAGTTACGAAGCATTAGTTTGGTCAAAGACCAGGCCACATCTAAAGACGGCCAGGTAAAAGAAATTCTGGTCGGAGCCACCAGCTCAGGCTTCAGCTTAAGCAGTCAGCAGTTCATCGATAGTGTCCGCCGGGCTTTCACTCAAGTTCAGGCACCGGCTGATTTAAACTTTCATCTGACCGGTCCAATGGCTGAGGCTATTGACGCCAACACCTCTAGCAACACGACTAAAAATAATACCCAGATTTTTATACTGCTGTTCATTGTCGTCCTGCTGTTTGTTGTTTACCGCTCCCTGCTGGCGCCTCTGATAACTCTGATCCCGGCCGGTTTATCACTGATGATAGCCAGCCCGGTCATCGCTGAATCAACCAAAATCGGCGTTCAGGTTTCGCCGGTCACCCAACTACTGCTAATCGTCTTGCTGTTGGGCGCCGGAACAGATTACGGCTTATTCCTGGTCTTTAGAGTCCGGGAAGAGCTCAGAAGAGGCTACGACGCTAAAGAAGCGGTCATCCAGGCCTTATCTAAAGTCGGAAAAGTTATAACATTTTCCGCCTTAACAGTGTCAGCGGCGTTGCTCAGTTTGCTGCTGGCATCATTCGGCTTCTATAAAGGCCTTGGGCCAGCCCTGGCAATCGGGATCGCGATTTTGCTGCTGGCCGGATTAACATTGCTGCCGGCACTACTGACTGTTTTTGGCCGGTCTGCATTTTGGCCAATTAAGAACCGGGTCGTTAAACAGCAGAAGATCGGCCTCTGGGGCCGGGTTGCCGACAGAGTAATTACTCATCCGGTGATCACTTTAGCAGTCGGCATCATCTTGCTCGGATCGCTGACGGTCGGTCTGGTTGGCTATCGTACCGGCGGCTTCAGCAATAACGGCCCACCGGCCAAGAGCGACTCGGCGATCGGTTCGCAGATTATCGCCGCCCATTTCCCGGCCGCCAATAATAACCCTCAGGAGTTGCTGCTAAAGTTTAACCAGCCGATTTGGAATAATTTGAACGGTGTTGCCAGAGCTGAACAGGAGTTATCATCGGCTCCAGTCTTTAAATCAATTGCCGGCCCGATAAATGTCGGCGGAACGGCTCTTTCGGCTGGTGAAATTGGCAGTATGTACCAGTGGCTCGGTCCGCCAGGGTTATTGCCCGTCACTCAACCGGCCAGCCTAAACATTTCACCCCTGCTATACCAAGCCTACCGCAGCACCGCCCAGTTCATCAGCCCCGACGGTCAAACCGTTGAATTTTACGGCCTGCTGAGTGCCGGTCCCTCCGGCTCAACAGCCGCTAAGGGGGCAGTTCCGGCAGCACGCAGCGCATTAAATCGCGCCAGCAACAGTGTTGGAGCCAGCAGAAGCGGCCTTTATAGTCAGGATGCCTTCATCTATGATATTTCGAGGATCTCGACCGCTGACCTATGGCGGGTTGTTCCAGTCGTACTGGTTATAATTGCCGTCTTGCTGGCATTTTTGCTGCAAAGTCTGGTCGCCCCATGGTACCTGATCCTGAGCGTCGGCTTTTCATATCTGGCAACGCTCGGTTTTGCCAATATAGTTTTTGTCCACCTGACCGCCAATAGCGGCGGACTGAGTTTCTTCCTGCCGTTTCTGCTGTTCATTTTCTCAATGGCTCTGGGCGAAGATTACAACATCTTAGTCATGAGCCGTATTCGTGAGGAAGCCCATGACGAGGTGACGCTCCGGGAAGCCATCACCAAGGCTATCGGCGTCACCGGTTCAACGGTTACCTCGGCCGGATTAATTCTGGCCGGTACTTTTGCGGTGCTGGGAATTGTCGGCGGCCAGGCGGATGTCCAGCAAATCGGTTTTGCGGTTGCCTTCGGCATATTGTTAGACACCTTTTTTGTGCGCACCCTGTTCGTGCCGTCAATCGCCGTTCTGCTGGGCAAGTGGAACTGGTGGCCGTCGAAGCTCTACCGGACCACTAAGTAATCGAGGAGGTAGAATATCACCGGTTGTCTTTTGGCTATTGCCCAAGCATAATTAGATTGTCATGGGAAAAATATCGATACCCAGTCTGATCTACCTGCTGATCGGGGCAATCATTGCTAACAACCGGGGTTATTTTGGCGATCTAAGGACAGTCCCTCATATTATTTCAGCCCTGCTGGCCATCCTGTTGTGGCCGCTCATATTGCTGGGAATCAACCTCCACATAGCTTATTCTTCTCCGCTCAGGCTACTGATGAAAGGAACGTATGGAAAAATCAGACTCCAGATTTTTTAAAATCTACGTTTGTGTTTCGCTGACTTTAATCATGTTATTACTAGCTTCATTGGTTGCTGCTATCGCCTACAGCGGTGTTAAGGTTAAGAATGAGGCCGGTACGGTTGATAATAAGATCAATACGTTTAATCAAAACGTTGATAAGATTAATTCCAACCTACAAAACATTAACTCCCAGTTGCAGAACGAAAATATCAAGATTCAAGCTCTTCCAACAAATGGATTATAGGCTTGAACGCCGGTGAAGCGATACTATTAGTCAAGTGCTACATACAATCAATAAATGAAACCAAAACTCAGTCGAAAGTACAAACTATTCCTAACCATTGCCGAACAATCTACTGCCCAACAGGAAGAACAAAGGCTCACCGAGGCAATACTGGCTAACGTCGGTACCGTCGTCTGTTTTAGAACCGGTAGTCCGGCTGATGAAAAACTGCTACTGCCTAGGTTTGAGCCCTTTATTAATAATGGCGATATTGGTAACCTGCCAGCCTATAATTTCTATATCCGTATCCAAGCCAACGATTCACTGGAGCCACTTTCGGGAGAAACTGTAGTTCTAGATAAGCAAACTAGTAGTGCTGCAGGGGCACAAGTCGTTATAAGAGCCTCGCAGGAAAATTATGCGATAGAGTATGAAGAACTACCGAAACTCGAGAAATCAGACATAGCCATAAAGCAACCGGCGCCATTTAGTAAAAATTCTAGCTTTACTAAGAAAGCAGTAAGGCACCATGCAAGAAAGCAAAAACTAAGATTCAATAACCGTTAGTGGCAATTTTCTTTGTAATGTATACTATCGGTTCAGAAGGGCTTGTGTGTCTTGCGAGATATCACAAGTCTTTCTTTGAGTTTAAGTGACGGTTATTCTATCTGTGCATACAAGTTTGACTATTACTTGCCTCGCTGACCTCTAGTGTAGACTTCGCCACCAACCGAATATTTTCCCCATTCATTTTCGTTAATAGTGCGTATATTAGTCCGTGTAAATCGCAAATCTGACATTGTCAGTGATGATGAGATCCACCTTAGCTCCTCACCCGCTAATATATGAAGCACTCCTTCTTTGCCTTTGAGCTGGACTATTTCATATGTTACATCACGTTTGTTTGCGGGAAATTTACACCATCTGAAATATAAGGTTTTCAAAAGTGGCCATAGTTTTGCTAGCGTTTGTATCGCTACGAAAACACCAGCACTTGTCCCGACTGTCCAATTGAAATAATCTTGTGAGGTCATGAGGTTTCCTTTTTGAGTTTACCGATAGATTAGTATTATAGAGTCTTAATCATCAAGAGAATGATAACTACTATTACAAACCATAAGCTGACAATAGCCTCAAAAACAAAACCTGGCCAGAATCGCGATCCGATCTTCACATATTTTCCGCTATAAGTGTGGTCTCCGCCTCTAACATTTTGATAACCATGCATTTTCATCCACTCTAATGTTTCTCCATTCTCAATTTGTTCGGCAGCAGTTTGGGTTATTTCACCTAAGCTTCTTATTTCCAATACCTCCAAGGGCTTGTATTTCTTAGTCCATTTTGCCGCATTAAATTTGCCAGAGAAGTGCTCATTAATGCGTATACGGGGATCAGCTCTAGTGGTGAGACCGATGTAATACTTATTCTCTATTAGTCTCAATATATATAGAGTGAAATGTTTTGTTTGAGAATCAGTGAGATCTTCTTGATTATTTTGCTCGTTCATAAACTAATGATAGCAGAACAAATGAACCTTATAATTCAGCAACGGCAACTGTTAAATGAGGCAACTTATCACTAATATAAGATTCTTCCACCTTTGCCATCATCCATGCTAGTTTCATTCATTTTGTCGGTTGATGCACTATGGCCTTGTTTTGGTTTCAGCTTTCTAGTCTACATAAATATCTCCTATTCTCATGTAAATTGAATTTTCGGTAAATCGTTAACGATATTTACAGTTTGCATACTTACATTTATAACGCTTAGCAAAAGATCAAGAATGTAATGAGGGTTTCCGGATTCTTTTGCCCATTCATTTGGATCATTTAATATTCCACTGTCTTTATCAGTTCTTATTTGGTATCTGTCCATGACCCATTCAATAGCGCTCTTACCATTGACTACATACTCGTACGCTTTGTCTGGGATATTTTCAATCTTGATATCTGCGTTGTATATAACGGTATCGCGCTGACCCTTCTTCACAAACCTCAACTTATCAACACGATAATTATTATGGTTTGTTACAGTAACTTTTATTTCAGGATACGCTTTGACCTTTTCGTAATTAATATGTATCTCAGCAAGCTTTCGCCCAGATTTACTAAACGTCCAGAAGTTATCTCTGCCATTAACAAGAGGCAATCGTGGCAACATCTTCTTTAAGTCATTCGCAAACTCACGTCGGTAATCTGAGCTGTGAAGTAAACCATATGTATAATAGAATATATCTTCTTTAGAGATGTTATTATCGTGATACTGAACTTGGGCTCTGCGTAGGATAAAGTCACTTACACCATCTCGACGTACATACTCAACGCCGTTTCCGCTATCAAATAGTGATGGTTTTGTTTGTTCATTTTTTTCATAATAGTAAAGAGGAAAACATTTTGTTTTATCTACGGTGTCATAGCTTGGGATCATATCTGTGAGTAATGTTGAAAAATCTTTGCTAGATGCCGCTCCCGTCAGAAGTATCAACTTATTTTCGTGTCTAATATCAGGAAAGATGGATTGCATTTGATATGTTCGGTGTATCTGTAATTTTTCGTAATATAAACTCTGCTTAAAAAATGGACGATAAATACCGGTAACTATAGCTGTCTTATCCAATGAGTATTTGATGCCTCTTTCGGCATTTCTGAGAAAGACATCAGTCCAACTAATTTTCCTAGGATCATATTTTACCAAATCTTTTGCATGCTTTTTGCGATTTAAAGAACTCTTAGTTAGCTGTACGACCTGCTGATTGTAGAATTCTATCGAGTCTTTTAGATTTCTTTCAAGTGTGGTCCGCGAAGAGTTATATAGAAAAACATCCCTTGCCGTTGCAATACCGCTAGAATAGGTATTGAAAAACCCATCTATTTTATATCTACTTTTAGCAGGCTTAGCAATTGCTATAAGGTTTTCAAACTTATCATTTCGGTGGTTAATCCAGTCGCCATGTTGATCGGGTATAAGTTGGTGCCAAGATAATTCATTATTTGCGACTGACTTGAAGTCTGCTATAACACGAAGCTTTTCCTCTCTTTTCAGATAATCACCAATATCATAGTAATAAATGTCCGCTTTCTCCTTTTGAATATTGGGATTTTTAACTAGCAAGGTGATAGCTATTGGAGTACGTGAACCACTTCCAAAAATCTTACCTCCTTCACGGCGCGATAATTCGCCGCTAGTTCGTTGATTACCTCTAAGGTTAAATACGTATATAGAAGTAAATTCTTTTTCAAGAGATTTTCGCAGTCCACCAGTACTATTACCATCAATCCATGAACCATTACTAACAAAACCTATGATTCCGCCTTTGTCACTTAGCCGATCGCTTGCCCAACGGAACGCTTTTATGTAGGCATCGTATAGTGCTTTATTAAGCCCGGCAGTTGAGGCGGCTGAATATGTCTGCTGTACTCTTTTATCGAGTTTTAGATATTCCTGGTTTTGGGCATTATCATTTGCAGATTTTTGTCCAACTGAGTATGGTGGATTACCGATAATTACACGTAATGGAGTATTTTTCTGGCGCTGAAGACGTTCGGAGTTTTCTGCAAGTGCCTCACTGAATAGTTTTGTATTGTCATCTTCTTCACTTAGTTGGAATGTATCGGTTAGAACAATGCCTTCAAAACTTTCGTATTTATCTTTATCTAGCAGGTCGTGATATGCATTTTCAATATTTACAGCAGCAATGTAGTAGGCAAGCAACACAATCTCATTCGCAAATAACTCGTGTTTATACTTGCGTTCGATATCGTCTCGTTTAATCACTCCTGTTTGAAGTAATCGTGTAATAAAAGTGCCAGTGCCCGTAAAAGGGTCGAGAATATTAACATTCTCGTCACTCAAGGAACGTCCAAATTCTTTTCCCAGAACATCGTTTACGGAGTGAATAATGAAGTCTACGACCTCTGGGGGGGTGTAAACGATTCCGAGTTGCTCAACCATCTGCGGGAATGCCGTCTTAAAAAACTTTTCGTACAATTCAGCCACTATTCGTTGTTTACCGGCGGAGTTATCTATACCCTCCGCACGCTGGCGAACTGATTTATAAAAGCCTTCAAGCAACTCTGCATCTTCATCCTCGACCGCTTGTGCTTCGATTGCATCCAAAGCCTTCTGCATTGATATTGATACCGCATTGTTTTGCACAAATGAGTAGCCTTCAAATAACGCTTCAAACACCGGTTTGGTGATGATGTGCTGCGACAACATCTCTATAGCTTGATGTTCAGAAATAGCAGGGTTTATATTCTTACGAAGCCCGCGGATGAATTCTCGCATAGCCATGTGAGCTTTATCGTCATCTTCAACTATTTTTGTAATTCTCTTGATTTGTCGCTCTGCGATATCCGCTACATTTGCGGCCCATTGTTCCCAATAGCCTCTTTCTCCTACTTTCAGTACCATTTTTGCGTAGATTGCATTTTGTAATTCATCAAACGCTAATTTAGTTTGTTTTGGCTTTTCAGCTTCCTCTTTCTTTTCTGTTATTTGTTCACCTTCGCCGGTTGGATCTAATTGGCCAACAATAATTTGCTCTGGTTTATTTTTGTTTAAGTCAATCTTGTTAATAGTCGCATTGAATCTATCGTCGTGTGCACGTAAAGCGTTCAGTACGGACCATACAACTTTATATCTTTCATTGTCGTCAAGTGCATCATTTGGCTCAACGTCTGAAGGGACGATTACGGGTATAATGATATATCCATACTTTTTGCCCTCAGATTTTCTCATTACTCTACCGACAGACTGTACGACGTCTACTTGTGAGTTTTTTGCAGACAAAAACATAACAGCATCAAGCGATGGGACGTCAACTCCTTCGCTTAAACAGCGAACGTTAGTTAGTACTCTTGATTCTCTAGGGTTCTCCATCGACCCTTTAAGCCAACTCATCAAGTCGTCTCTTTCCGGTGCCGACATTGTCCCGTCTATATGTTTCGAATATATGTCTACAAGCTGCTCTCTTTTCAGCTTTGGTTGTGTTTTTATATACTCTTCTCCGGCGACATTAAATGTACTAGAAATAGTTTTTGATGCAGCTATGCTTTGACAGAAGGCTACACTGCGTCTCATCGGGTCTGGATCCGTTTTCTTAATTAACCCTTCGTCTCCAAGTATTTGTTTTGATAGTGCATTTATACTACCTATTAATTTAGAGACGTCGTTTACATTTATTTCACTATCTTGATTGGAAAGGATTTTTTGAGCGGTTGCCGAAACGTCATCTTCATTAAGAGTCAGAATTAACACCTTATAGTCTGAAAGTAGATCGTTCTCTACTGCCTCACCAAACCCGATACGATAGATTTCTTTACCATATAGTTTTTCATCATCCATTGAGCAGATTACTGCATTATTTTTATCCGCTTTATTTTTTGCATCCTCTCCATATAAACGAGGCGTTGCTGTCATGTATAAACGCCTTTTAGCTGGAATAAAAGTATTGTAATGAACTTTTACGAACGATGATTTGTCCTCTTCGGCCAAGGTTACACCAGTTGTCCTGTGAGCCTCATCGCAGATAATAAGATCAAACGCACTGAATCGCTTATTACCTCTCATAGCTTCCAAAGTCCTCGATATTACATCAATTGACTGATATGTAGAGAAAACGACTGTCATCCCTGGCTTCTGTGCTTTTTGAATATTTAACAGTTGATCTTCAATATCAGTAACGTCAGTTGATGCAGGTATGGCTAAGTCTAGGGTGCTTATATTGCTTTCGTCATAGTATTGTCTTTTTTTTGTAATCTTTGGATCGGAACAAATGCAGATAGCATTAAATGGTTCTTTAGTAAATGTAGACCACTCGCGTAAAGTTTGTCCCAATAGGGCTATGGAAGGAACTAAAAACAATACAAACCCACTAGAATCTGTTTGCGCTTCAGCTATTCTTAATGACGTGAAGGTTTTACCGGTACCGCAAGCCATAATCATTTTCCCGCGGTCATAGTTCACGAAGTATTCCAAAGTCTTAGTTAGAGCTTTTTGTTGGTGTGGTAAAAGATCTCTCTTGGAAAGTAACGATTTGTCGCCGACTATTCCTTTCTCTAAGGCTTTCCAGTCTATCGGTGCCTCCTGTAGATCGTATAGATTAATGCGACTTACAGGCGGATGTTGATTTTCTAAGGCACCAGACGCATTTGTGCTCCATTTATTGGTAGTTGATATCCAAAGTCTATTTGAAAAACCTACTAATTCATGGTTATCGTCATTAAATTTTCTGCTAGATGTCGATAAAAACGTATCTACATGTGGTTTATCAATATAAGTAGTGTCCTGGTAGCATTTACATTGAATAGCCCAATAATCACCATCGAAGGTTTTAGCTACAAGATCTATACCTGTATCTTTTGTGCCAAGGTTTCTTCTTCCGGGGAAATCATTCCATAACCAGACATCATCAAATTTATTTCGATAGAGAGGATCAGTTAGTAAATACGATCGCATGAGTTTTTCAAAACGATCGCCCTTATCGCGTTCAGACGTTGAAATAGTTCTGTATTTCTCGAGGATATCATCAAAAGTCATCTGACTAGAGTATATATCTTTAACAGATGCTATAAAAGATGGATTCACTTTACATTATCTCCCATTGTGCATCCCGATCTACTCAGGCAAGTTAGCGTTTCTTAATGAACAATCCTAGAAAACTAGGAAGTTTACCCTTGGCCGTATTTTCTGTGCATACCCCGAGTTCAGGGTATACTTATGCTATGGCAGAGACTAAAAACAAGAAACTCGCTATTGGACCTCAACTTGGGGCTTTGTCTTCCCTGATGAATGCAAATAGTCTATATGAAAAAATCAAGAAAGAATTGTCTCTAAGTCAGGACCAAGAAATGCTCATTGTAAGTGAATGCTTGAAGGCTGAGCTCGCTTTAGTTTGGCTAAACGTTTCCAAACGAACTCGACATATAGCGGATGAATACTACGATGCCTTATTATTTGATATCTTCTCTGAGTTAGAAATTGATACCTCAGAAATGCCTGGATTATATGAGTATATAAGCCCCGGTAAATCAGCGTGGGTTAATGATATAACATCCTATTATCTTACGGGCGTTATGGATGATTCGGCGAAGGAGTGGGTTTATTCTAAATTCTGGTGGGACGAGAGTAACCCAGATGAAAATATTTTAATTAAACTAGTGCTTAAACTTCACTATAGGATATTCAATGTATTGGGTGTGTATCAGTGGGAAGACAAAAAGATTGGTATAATGCAGAAATTGCATACGTTATTAAGCAGTCACTTTATTGCAACCCAAAATCAGATTTGGTCAACAATAGAGTTTCAGCTGAAGAATCCACCTAAAGACTGATTAGTGTTGGATTTTGGCCTATGTTAAAGAGACTTGCTTAGAACCAACCTGGCTCGCAGTTGTGAACGTGCTGCGAACGTCTATTGAGTGCCGGCAAAGAGACCAAACTCATATAATAAGCGTTTGATGCGATAGATTAGACGTAACCGCAGTGAGCCGATGTAGAATGCACCAAAATGCCTTAGCCTCGGCCGGCCGTACATATTATCATTCAGTAAGTCTATCCGCCTGTGGTCTAAGTATTGAAATAGCCGGTAGTTTACGAGCATAGCCTTTTTATTACGTAGGTCTCCAGTGAAGGCATTGCCATTGGAGTCTATAAGGATAAGACGAAACTGAAATGGTTGCTCTTGGTCTTTGTGGGTACGAAGCAGACCACCACTACCTATATAACGAGATACAACCTCGCGGTTGGTATGTAGCACTGCTATGAACTCACTACTTGTGTGGCCTGGAATATGTAGGGACGGCCCAATCTTTCTCCCGATATAATTAGATGTTGGGTCAAGTTTATAAAGCTTAACGTTAGTGGCGTTCCAAATAATCTCACTCTCTCGCTTGTTCAAAAAACCAAAGTGCGCTTCGGTGATTGAGTTGCTTTCAGAGCTAAGGTTGTCTACATTACAATGCAGAAAAATATGCACGTCATTAGGCTCATTAACAGAATGTACGCCGTCACCCTTTACCCATAACTTCAGTTGTGGTCTCTTGCGACGTGCTGCAATAACGGCCCAAAGCAGGCCGCTAGTGCCAAAAATTGCCAGAAAAAGCCAACTCAAAACGTTAGACATCGCAAATCTCCATCAAGCTCATTATAGAGTGCTTAGTTGACAAGCACGTAAGTGTGCCTTTTGCTTTCCGTTCATTTCCCTATGATATCAAAGCATAGTCTCCCAAGGTGCTCCTTTTATTGGTTTAGTTTTTGTAATGGTGCCTGCCTTTTTTATATCAGCAGTCTGTACGGTTCTTATTGCACCTCTTATACCTTTCTCATACATGTCGTGCCATGCCCCACCTACGTCAAGCTTTCTTTCATGAACGCCTCGCACCTCACAAAGAGTTAGCTTTAGGATTGTATCTGGATGTTCCGGCTCAACTTCTTGTATAAACCAAAGTTGGTAAGGTGCTTTTATAGTGACCATGTAGAGCTGTATCTCGTCAAAGTTGGGTTTGTAATTTATGCCCAAATCAACAAGCACAACATCGTGGTCTGTATATTTATGCCAAGTTTCAAACATCTTTGTTTTCTTTAATTGCTCAAAAACCGTCTCCTTGGGAGTGTAGTGAGTACGCCTAAAATAAGAAGTTACCTCTACACCCAGCACCTCTCTGTCTCCACGCACAGTCGGAGATTGCCGCATTATAAGTGCATCAGTGATTTCATTTTTACGAAGCTGCAAGTACCACGCCGAACCACTAGCTTGGTAGAGCGCAAAACATAGTACGGCGACAACCCTGGCCTCATAGACCTTTTGATACTGATTATTTTCAAGTATCGGCTGAACGCCAACCTTTTCAGCGACGCCCATATAATCACTAAAGGCCTTTATTGGCGTATGCCATATAGGGTCATCACTGACACGATTACCGATAGCCGTACTCATTTTGCTCACAGATTAAATCCTTAGCCCCCGTGCATACCTAGCTGCATTAAAGAAATAAAGCTCTGTACTGGTTTGTTGGTTGGAACGCACAATGTAGCAGTTTGCTTCATAAGCGTCTCCATGCGATTTTCAATGATTAGCTTTGTAATCCAAAGTAATGCGTATGCCGCGAGAACCCGAAGGCAAAAGATTTAACGAACGTACAACCATTATAACATCCGGGCCTATAATAAGGTGAGCAACGAAAGGTGTTTTATGAACATACTGACCAAAAACATTCGGGATTTGAAGTTTGATGATGTTGTAGAGTTTTGTAAGCAACAAGTGCTTGAGGGTGTACAGCTTGATTATAAAATGACGACGCCCAAGGATTTGGCCAAGCATTTTGCCAGCTTTTCTAACACTCAAGGTGGTTTAATTATAATAGGAGTTGAAGAGGACGATAAGGGACTTCCGACCGCTTATGGCGGTGTTCCTAATGACAGTAAACTGGTAGACCGCATACATCAATTTGCCGCTAACGTTACGCCACTGCCAACTTATGACGTATGTCTAACTGATGAGCAAAAAGGCAATGTATTTGTGCTAGTACGTATTTACGAAGGTGCTGCACCGCCTTACACCACTTCAAGTGACCCGACGGTTTGGATACGCAATGGTAATATCAGCACCTCCGCTAGCCGTGAGGAATTACTACGTCTTGACAGCAAAAAAAGAGAAGCCGCCAAAACTCGTGGAGCTAATGCCGAGTTTGCTGAGCAGTATTTTAAGATACGTGTTGGCGAAGCTGAAACCGAACGGCATAATCTCGTACAAGCTGGCGAGCAAAATATCTATCAGCATCCGCTTGGCAATGGTAACAACAGCGCGATATTAACTATAACCATCCAACCATACTACCCAGATATGAAGTTAGTTGAGCCACAAGAATTACTACGTCAACTACTAGATTTTTGTGGCAGCGAATATCATCAAACAGCTTTTGTGAATGGAAGAACAGATACTTTACCGGGTGGCATAGCCGATTTTATTTGGAGCAAAAATCAGGGTACGCTCAACTGTGCTCAACTTTACGCAAATGGATTAAGTTATATAGCTTTTGATGTTTTGGATTTCAACAAGGACACAGGCGTGCGCGACATTAAGCTTATTAAGATACTCTCATATCTACGCAGCCAACTTAAACTGGTCCAAAACTACTATGGAAAGCTGGGCTACTCTGGCCTAGTGGTTGGTGATATCACCTTGAGTGGTGGTCAGGGTGCGGCCAGCGTGCCATTAGCCTCAAGCTCACGAATGTTTTTCCCCGATAGTAGCGTGGTGCGACTGCCCAATTACAAGTGGTCTTTTGAACTGGACACAAATACTTTGAGCGACGATGCGGCGCTAACTGGTCAGTTTGTCAGCCTTATTAAAGAGATAAGTTGGGGTTTAGGCGTGTCCAATGTACCTAACGTAGTTATTGATGATATTTTGAAAATGAACGGTTGGCAGTAAATGGCACGCACCAACCGGGACGACATTTACGCAAGTCCCGTTGCCATAGTTGAGCTTTTCGACAACACACGTAAAGAAGTCGGCGATAAAATACTAAGCTCTGCCAAGTACAAGGTGCTACGTGAGGGATGGATTGTCAGTATGTACGCTGTGAGCTTGAGTATGATGGAGAACACGGTGTGGTGGCTGCGGCCGAATCCTGATGACGTATCGCCTGACTACTACGCGTTCAAAGCTATACCGTGGGATAAAAAGTTTGGCTACAACGAGGGCATAAATCGTGAATGGGAAGTTTTTGAGTGGGGTAAGTGGTCAAAAACATCTCTACTAGACACTATAGTTAAAAAAGTAACTAAAACTAACGCGCCAAAAATTACAGCCATTTGCTATGCCTCAAAAGAAAATGAACTTCTAGACTTCGGGCACATACGCAATGAGCTTAAAAAGATAAAAGTTGGCGTGCTGGAAGTTTACATACTGTCAAAAATAAAGGAGTTGGACATGTACTGTAGTGTACGCGTCTATCCTGACCCACCGTTTGTCATGCCAGTACCAACGAGCGTACCCGAACGGTTTACAAAGCCTTTTAGTTTCGTAAGTAAGTATCGTGGCAAGGGCCGCGAACCCGACGATGGCTTGTGGTCTATTAACGACCAAATGGAGATTAAGAGGCTGCCTGAAGTGAAATGATGCTTTCTGAGGCTGCTCGTTCAATATGGCTCCCCAGACTGGATTTGGACTTAATACTAACTTAACTTTACGTTGTCTCCCATTGTGCATCCCGAATTAAGCAGGTCTGATTCTAAGATTTACTCGGCGGTACACATACCGATAGTAAGCATACAAAGCACGGAGTATTATTTAATTAAGTGTCGAAGTTATTAAATCGATTTAAAAAACTTGCACCAAGTATATTGGTTATTCTTGTTATCGTTGCAGCGTTTGGATGGATGTATTTTTGGCAATATGGCAAAGTTAGTGATGCAGATAAAAAGCTCAACCAAGCAACAAGTCAAAAAGCAGACCTTAGTAAGCAAGTTACTAGCCTAAGTAATACAGTGTCTTCGCTGCAGTCGAAACTAAAGAATAGTTCTACCGGACCACCACTTTATAAAGTTGGCAGCACTCAATGTATTAAATCTTTTTGTATAACTCTTGATAATGATTACTTAGACCCAGCATCTAATAGCCCAGGCGGTGGTCTTATTCAATCTGATAATTTATTTTCGGTTGAACTAACAGTTACTAACAATGGCCCAGTTCCGTCTAGTCACTCTTCGCCATCACCTAACTCCGAAATGGGTATCCCAGACGGCTCTTTAATTTATACATCAGACAACTTATTTTCTGGTCCATACGGTGGTAATGGTGTTGCTACCAAATGCTCAGAGCCTCGCTTTGGTAATGACATTTATGGCTATCCGCAACAAGGCCAAACTGTTAAAGGTTGCTTGGCCTTTGAAGTACCGCCTAATGTGACTGTTGACTCTTACATATATGGTAATCTGACTTGGGTTTTATAACTCGTAACATAGTATTAGGACGACCGAATGACCATTAGCAAAATTAATAGAAAATTAGTAATAACCAGTTTTGCAGTTCTTATTCTTGTAGCAGTTGTGGGTACGGGGGTTTATTTATGGCAGCATGGTAAAGTCAATAACCTAAATCAACAGCTTAAAGCTCAGAAGTCTATGTATACGATATTGCAATCTGGTAACTCTAACCTGCAGCAGGAGTATAAAAATCTCTCAGGCAAATTAAATAATTCTAGCCAATCATTATCTAATGCTACAAAAATTTACCATGTAAGCGATTCTCAGGACGGAATCACATTGGTTGGTGTGTATCCTTACAGTTATCAAAATATGATGGAGGGAAACGGGCCGACACCACCAACAGTACATTTATTATATTTTGCTGTGAGTGGAACGAATGATTTAGTCGGGCATACTGCGGTTTTAACAACAGATGGACTATATCTCACTACGGATGGCCCACTTCCAACTATTCCAGCGTGTGGCAAAAATGCCTGTGTCAGTTATTTAGATGAGAGTAGTGAGGGTCATACTGCCTCAATCTTTTACTTCAAAGACTTGCAGTGGCAACTTTAGTCTCATCATATAGATAGTCATTAAAAACCCTTATCTTTACGTGGGTCTTTTAGTATACATCCCGAACTCACTTATCAAGGTAGTAACTAGTCTCCACCTTGACAAGTGAGTCTCCTTGGGATGGTTCATGTCTCCATTACGTAAAGTAAAGGAGAACAATAGCATGCAATTATCAAATCTAAACAAGGATTGCTCGCACTACCGAGTAGAGCTGGAGAAACTAGCACTACTGCAGATCTGTAGCTGTCTGTATTATGATCTGGCTGACAGTATTGATGTAGCTAGCGATCAAGAGCTGGTTGACTACATAGCCGATCGTTATGACTGCGATATGTGTGGTCATAAAAGTAGTCAATCGGGAGACGAGCTATGAATGATATATCCACATACAATGGTTGGACTAACCGTGAGACGTGGCTGGTAAGCCTATGGCTCAATAACGATCCGGCTAGTTATGATTTACTGCAAACAGCGTGCAAGAAAGCTGGAAATGCATTCTCAAAGGCAGAATGGCTGGAGTCTGAGCTGCAGGATGAAATGTGCGACTTAGAGCTTGAAGCCAGTCTGTGGAGTGATTTGCTCGGTACTGCTCTGGCCAGAGTGAACTGGCTGGAAGTTATCGAGAATAACTAGAACCTTATGCCCAGAGCACGGCAATAAACTGCTCTACAATTTTACCAAGGTAATAAGTTCATTCGGCTCTTTAACACTCGACCAGATTAAGCTGTTCTTTGGGGAAGCGCTGTTAAGAGCATTTATTGTAGTAGTGCAGATCATCATATTGGTATCAGACCGGTAAAGTGCTCTATTGGCCAGTTTCTGCAATCGTTTTTCAAGACCGTCGTTTGCGCAGACATATAAGACCATAGGGAAAGGGTTG
>DATKGL010000004.1:0-14513 GCA_035510795.1 Patescibacteria group bacterium | reverse complement strand
TTTTTCTTGGCCAGATTTAAGTCAGTTATTTTTGTTATAATACCTCCTGTCTAACGGGGTGTGGCGCAGTTGGCTAGCGCGCCTGGTTTGGGACCAGGAGGTCGGAGGTTCAAGTCCTCTCACCCCGACCAAAGTTCTTATGTTTTAATGCTTGACGTAGTATATACATTTGTATATCATAAGGACAGAGGATAATGATATTTATGAAAACAAATTCAAGTGTTAAGAGGTGGGGAAATAGTCTCGCTGTAAGAATTCCTAGTTCTGTCATCCAGGATTTAGGACTGTCTGAGAATAGTAGTGTCCAAATCATCAGCAATGGAGTAATTGCTACCATTCAGCCAAATAAACGTAGAAAAATAAATCTTGATGAACTTGTCGCAGCTATTACTCCTGACAATGTTCATGGAGAGGTTGATTGGGGTAGTCCAGTTGGTAAGGAAGTATGGTAGCAGGCTACATCCCCGATAGGGGTGATATTGTCTGGCTGAACTTTAGCCCCCAACAAGGCCATGAACAAGCTGGCTTGCGCCCAGCCATTGTATTATCCCCTAAAAGCTACAACCAAAGCTCTAAGTTAATGCTCGCCTGTCCAATTACTTCAAAAGTCAAACATTATCCATTTGAAGTACGAGTGAAAGCTAATAGAATTGATGGAGTTGTTCTCGCCGACCAAGTCAAAAGCCTTGATTGGACAATGAGAAATACGTCATTTGTTGAAAAAGCATCCTACGAGGTGCTTGAGCAGACACAGGAGCTTATCGAAACATTGCTAAGAGATTAGCCTTTTCGTCTATTAGAGCTCATATATTGGCACTTGTTTGTTGACTATACTGACTCGTAGAATTTCTTGAATATTATCAGTTGCACTGATGCCCCAATAGGCTTTAAGAGATGATAAAAATGTATTGAGCTGTTCGAGGTTAATCGCTCCCACTCAACCAAATCTTATTTGCAGTATAATGACCCTGACATGGTTTCTTTTCTCCGCGCTTTCTTATTGACTGGCTTGCCTATTTTTCTGCTTGTAGTAGCCACTGATTATTTCTGGCGAAAGAATAAATATCAAAATGAACTCACCCGTAAGTTCATCCACATCACAGTCGGAACTTATGCCGCCTTCTGGCCCTGGTTTATTAGCTGGGGCGATATCGAGTTGCTGGCGCTGGGAGCCTTATGCGCCCTCATTTTGTCCTACACCTTCAATATCTTTAAATCAGTGCACCTGGCCAGGCGCTACGGCACCGGAGAGTACCTCTCGGCAATCAGTATTGCCTTAGTGGCAATAATTACCCATGACCATCTACTGTTTGCCGCTGCCGTGCTCCATTTAAGCCTAGCCGATGGTATTGCTGCTGTTATCGGTACTAGATTCGGCAAGGGGAACATTTATCATATCTTTGGCCAGCGGAAAAGTCTGATCGGCACATCAACTTTTTGGCTTTGCTCGGTTATTATATTGGCGATCGTCTTCTCTGTCGGCCACATTTCTGGAATCTGGCCGGCTTTGTTGTGGCTGCCACTGGTAGCGACCGCGCTTGAGAATATCGGGATATACGGTACTGACAACCTGCTGGTGCCGGTAGCCGTGGTGCTTATTTTACGTGCATTAATTTAAGCAAATTAAGGTGTTTGGCGCTGCCACTGCCGTGAGCTCTCAGCGCATTAAAGATCACCAAAACATCAACTACTTCTTGCAGAACAGCTCCGTAAATTGGCTTGAAGCGGCCGGTTGAAAATACCAGCATTAATACTATGCTCAGCGCGATACCGACCAATATGCTTTGCCGGGCAATCGAGAAAGTCCGCTGGGCGATAGAAAGAGCCGTGGCGACATAGCTGATATCGTCTTTCATAATAACCATGTCAGCAGACTGGCTGGCGGCCGTTTCCCCTTTTGCGCCAATAGCAATGCCGACGTCTGCAGATGCTAGTACTGGCGCATCATTTACCCCGTCACCGACAAAAACGACCGGCCGGTATGGTAGTTTTTCCATTAAACGAAGCTTATCGGCCGGTAAAGTCTCCGCTTCAAATTCGCTCAGACCAAGTTTTTTTGCGATAGCTTTAGCGGCATTGGTGTTGTCGCCAGTAAGCATTATTAAATGCTTGATGCCCATTTTGGTCAGAGCCTGAAGTGTTGACTTGCTTTCCGGTCGAAGTTCATCTTTAAAGCTGATTGCTCCGGCCAGTTCACCGTCAACCGCCACATAAGTGGACGTTTGCAGATTTTTTATGCTTGAGCCGTAACCAGTGAGTTTAATTTTCTGTTCGCCTAAAAATGATAAATTACCGACCAAAACTATCCGGCCATTAACTCTGGCCGATAATCCCGAACCGGGATACTCTCGTATATTCTTCGCTCGGGCCAGTCTGATACCGGCCTTGGAGGCAGCTGCTATTATTGCCTGAGCTAAAACATGGCTTGAACTCTGCTCCAGAATTGCGGCGAATCTAAGCGCTTCGTCCGGTTTGAAGTGATTGAAAACGTTGACTTTGTCAACTGCCAGATTGCCTTTTGTCAGAGTGCCTGTTTTATCAAAAGCAATGGTCTCAGCCCTGGCTAATCTTTCCAGTGACCCGCCGTTTTTTACAATAATCCCGTGCCGGGCAGACCGGCTCATGCCAGAAATAACGGCAATCGGGGCTGCCAGAATCAAAGGACATGGCGTCGCCACAACCAGTACATCTAAAAATCTAATTGACTGATGGCCGGCTATCCAAGCCCCGGTTGCCAAAATAAAGGCCAAGACCGTGAAGGGTACGCTAAAACGGTCGGCTAAGCGGATAAACGGCGCCTTACTGTTGGCGGCCGCTTTAACCAACTTAATGATTTCTTCGTACTGGGAGTCGCTAGCAGGACGCAGGGCTTTAACTGTTACTGCCCCGTCGATGCTCAACGAACCGCTTAGTAGTTGATCATTCTCTTTTTTGGCTTGCGGCAAACTCTCGCCGGTTAAACTAGACTCGTCAAAATTAGCTTTTCCTTCAATAATCACCGCATCAACCGGTACCACCTCGCCGGCTTTAATGATCAGTTTATCGCCACGCTGGACGCGACCGACGGGAATATCAACTTCTTTGCCGCTCTTTAGTAGATGGGCTAGTTTTGGCGCCCGGCTCAGTAGCGCATCCAGCTCGGTCTTAGCCCGATGCTCGGCAAAATGCTCAAGAGCTTCTCCGCCCGTCAGCATTAAAACGATAACGATAGCCGGCCAGTATTGTCTGAAAGCAACCGAGGCTATAATAGCAGCGGCGGCTAAAATATCGATGCCGTAAGTCCCCTCGCGTAAGTCCCGGCCCATTCTCCAAAGCAGTGGCAAAACCTCGGCAACCGCCACTACCGCCAACAGCCAGCGCGACGCAGTAATCTGACCGCTAAAATACAGCCCACAGCCGGCAAGAAAAGCGGCTGATGCAATTGAAAACAAAGGATACTGGCGAATACGCTTATAGCCAAGCTTTGCAAATTTATGAGCTTTTTTTATCAATCCGCAACCTTTGCTTTTGAGTTTAAACTAATAAGATTGTATCAAATTAACATCTTATCAGAAATAAAAATCGGGGCATTCGCAACTAATCTGGCAAGTCGAGTATTGTGACTAACTCAGCCGGCGCTATTTATATTTGAACAAATACAACAACAAAACACTTATTGCGTCAGCGTGGCATATACCACGATGCGCTCATTAAACTCACTGGTCCCGGGTATAACATCGCCCGTACAGGTAATAAGATTTAGGCCGGGTTGCCCAGCATCAACCGGTGTCATAGCCGAAACCATGTCAACGTTTCCGGACGGATAAACTTGGCTCTGGACGACACTATAATTAAATAAGGTCCCGTCTCCGCGTTGAATTGTAATAATGTCTCCGGGGGCCAAAGTTTTAATACCATAGAACACACCATGAGCCGTCCAGCTTGAAACATGACCATCAATTAACATGGCACCGGATTGACCCGGCTCGGCAGATTCGTTGTACCAGGCAGTATCATAGACATTATTCGGTGTTTCAAGCGCTCCCTCGGCATTAACCCCTACTGATAAAATACGAGCATCAACACCGAGTTTTTTAATAATGATGTAGCGAGGCAGGTTGGGAGCTACAACATAGTTAGTTACGGCTGCAGCGGACGGTTTGACAGTACTAATGGCCGGCGCGGGAGTTGAGCCGCTCTTAGTGCTAACTGCCGCCTGGTTGGCCTGCTGAGTCAGTTTTGCGGCCTGCACTTCTACTACGTGATTAGCCCGGAACCCCAGCAGGCTGAAATAGCCTCCAGCTAAAACAATTCCAACAGCCAGCAAGATTAAAGCCAGCTGTAGCTTACTTTTATTCTTAATTGAATGTTTTTTGCGGCCAGACCGGGCAACAACATTGCGCATAAGAACTTTGGAGGACGTTTGGCGGGACAGAGCCGGGACAGAATTACTGATGTGTTTAGATGGATAACTGGTCACCTGGACGGGTATTTCAGGCACTTGAGCAGCAGTTGGGGCAACGATCGCCACAGTTTCTACAGGTTGCTTGTCGTCGACGACTCGAGATGGTTGGGCTAGGCTGGCTTGATAGCGCCGCCTTAACCTGATATCGGTCAACAGGGTCGGCTGTGGTCGCAGTACCGGACGTTTGATGTAGGTAGGCTCACGGCGCAGGCGGGAACGGAGCAAAGGATCATCTAGTGTGATATGGGCTCCATCTGCCATGGTTTGCTACACTCCTAATGCCGCTTAGTGAATAAGGGATGTCTAACTTTTCGGGAGATGAGGTAAATGCCGCCAGCCATCATGAAGCAGCCGGTTAGCTCCAGTCCGCTGCGGGCACCGGTTAAGGCAAAGCCTGTGTTGGGAGTTTTGGGGGCAGCTGTCGTCGAACTACTTGACCCGTTACCGCTAGTATTGCTTGATTGGATACCGGTTAATGTGCCGGTTAATGAACCGGCGGAGCTAGAAGCCAGACTAATTGTATAGTTGCCGGTGACAGACCCAGAAACATCAACTGTGGCATTGGTTCCTACCGTTGTATTAGCGGTCAGAATAATGGCCCCGCTCAACTTAGTAGTGCCGCTATCGGAGCAGCCTCCACGACCCTCGGAGGCAGAACAGCCATCAGCGACTACTAAGGCTCCGCCGCTACTAATTCCGGAACCGCCAATCGTTATAGGATTAGAAAAAGTATCACTGGTCCCGGAAGTTTCAATTCCAAACGATGCACCGTTAGCAACAATGACTGAAGCCGTCCCTAAAGCATTAATGGTTTCAATAATTGTTTGTCCATTGTTTATGTTTACCTGCCCGGAATAGCCATTGGCATCGTCATAAAAATAATATAAGCCAAGACCAGAAGTCCCGCCGTCAGTAATAATATTACCTGTACCGCTTAATGCGCTGTTGATATTAATTGCGCCGCCGGTGGTTGGATTATCGCTGGCTAGGGTCAGCGTATAGCTTCCAATGTTGAGCGCATTCGATCCAAGCGGTTCGCCGATTGTAAGTACGCTAGCTCCATTAGTATCGGTAAAACTCTGGCTAGCGGTAATGGTTATGTCAGTCTCGATGCTATTTATGGCAGAGTTACTGGTATCGGTAATACCGCCGGCTAGACTAATAGCGTCCCCGGTAATCGTAAAACTGTAGTTACTGCTATTGGTGCCCTGGAAAGTAATTCTGCCAAGAGCAAGGCTGGTGATGTCATTGTTAAGACTGCTATCGCTAGCTAGAGAAGTATTGTCAAAGACTAGATTATCATTATCGGTAGCAACAGGCGCAGCACTATTACAGCCGCTCCAGTTACTGGCATCACTAAAACTAGTACCATCACCGCTGCCAGTCCAAGTACAGGTATATGGTGCAGCAGCAAAAGCTGTGCCAGTAAAACCAATCGTTAATAAGGTGCTGACGCTCAGTACCAACGCTGAGCTAAAGCTACTGAGCTTCTTGAGTTTCATTTTTGTTTTTCCTTTTTGCTTTTTCGATTTTCTTAAGCATTACTATTATAGATAGCAATGTTCGGTATTGTCAATGTAGGCAGTCTCTCGGATTATCTAGTATTATTTAAGACTTAAACTGGGGCGAACGATGGGGCTTGAACCCACGACATTCGGGTCCACAACCCGACGCTCTACCGACTGAGCTACGTCCGCCATAACAGAGGTGATTATAGTCCACGTCAGTCAGTTAAACAATTCAGTCCAACTTGATTAACATGGCGCCCCGGAAGGGATTCGAACCCCTGACCTAAAGCTTAGAAGTCTCTTGCTCTATCCAGCTGAGCTACCGGGGCACAGCTTCTATTATATAAACTATAGAATTGGTTACCAAAGTTATTAACTAAGGTATGATAATATAACAGGTACTCAGCACATTGTCTACAGATTAAGCGGGCATCGTATAACGGTTCTTATGCTGGTTTTCCAAACCAGCGATGGGAGTTCGACTCTCCCTGCCCGCACCATTTGCTTTTTATATATCGTGCAATACAGTTATATGAGCTCCGACAGCGTCAAGTCTCTCGGCCAGATCTTCATAGCCCCGATTAATTGTATAGACATTCCTCAGAACGCTTATGCCATCAGCTGCCAACATGCCCAGTAGCACCAACACTGCTGGTCTTAGAGCCGGCGGCGCAGTAATGTCGGCGGCCGAAAACTTGGTCGGGCCGTCAATATAGACCCGGTGCGGATCGGCTAAGGATATATTTGCTCCTAATTTGGCAAGTTCGGTGTAGTGTATTGCCCGGCCGTCATAGACCCAGTCATGAATCAGCGTCCGGCCATTGGCGACCGCGGCGATTGGCACGAAGTATGGCAAATTATCAATATTGAGACCCGGATAAGGGTTGGGGTGAATTTTTTCTTCCAGCGCATGCAGATGGCCATTGTGTTTATGAATTTTAAGGTCAACCAATTTGGTGTAGCCGTTCTCAGCGGGGTATGAATTTATGACGTCAACCCGGAGACCCATTTTGCGTAACTTAAGAAGTTCCAGTTCAAGAAATTCAATCGGTGCGCGGGTGATCGTCAGCTCGCTGTTCGTGACTACGGCCGCCGCGATAAACGTCATGGCTTCAACCGGATCTTCGCTCGGGCTGAAACTGACATTTTTCTTGATGTGTTTGACGCCCCGGACAGTGAGATTAGTAGTACCGATACCTTCGATTTTTACGCCAAGCTTTTTTAAAAATAAACAGATGTCCTGAACCTGATAATTGGCGCTGGCCATTCTGATGACCGTCTCCTCTTCGAACCGGGCGGCGGCAAATAAAATGTTTTCAGTAACGGTATCGCCGGACTCATAAAGCACAATCGGTTGACGGGCAGGATGTTTTTTGACATTAATCCGGTAATATCCGTCTGTTGCTTTAATATCAACGCCCAGTTCTTCCAGCGCATAAAGGTGCGGCCGAACCGTTCGTTCGCCAAGCTTGCAGCCACCGGCATAGGGCAGTTTAAACTCATTGAATAAATGCATCATCGGGCCTATCAGCATTAACACGCTTCTGGTCTTTTTAGCTGAATCAGCATTGATTTTATCGAGATTGAGCCGAGCCGGTGGTTTAATATCCAGATCATGGTTGGGGTACCATTTAACCTTGACTCCCATGCTCTCTAGAACTTCAATTATCCGGTCGACTTCTTCAATTTTGGGAACTTTTTTTAATTTTGTTGTGCCCTGGTTTAACAGACTGGCTGCTAATAGCCCAACGGCGGCATTTTTTGAAGTTTTGACTTCAATTGAGCCGCGTAGTTCATGGCCACCCTCAACGCGTAAACTAACTGATGAGCCCGATACACTGATTAATGACTTGTTGAGTACGTCGCTAATCCGTCCAAGAATCTCCAGACTGAGATTTTGGTGGCCGTGTTCCATGCGGTTGACTGCCGATTGGCTGGTTCCGAGACGGCGAGCAAATTCAGCTTGCGTAAAACCTTTTTCTTGTCTTACTTGAGAAATAAGCTGACCAATTTTCTCATTTGTTGATGGTTTCATTTTAATGTTATATCAGATATGGTAATTAATATCTTGTCGTTAGTAGAACCATTATAGTTGAATTAGAAATAAATTGCTACAATAAATAAATGATATAACGTACCCCATCTACCATAGTATAAAATAGACACTAAGGAGCAGCTATGAAGATCAAGGATGAGGTATTACAAAAACTATTAGAAGCAGAAGAAAAACGCCAACGTGACGAGCTGGAATTAATCCCCAGCGAAAATTACGTTAGCCGAGACGTGTTGACCGCGCTTGGTAGCATCTACACCAACAAATATTCCGAAGGCTACCCGGGAAAAAGATATTACGGCGGGCAAGTAAATACCGACAAGGTTGAAACCATTGCTATTGATAGAGCAAAGAAACTGTTCAAGGCCGATCATGCCAACGTCCAGCCGCATTCCGGCGCGCCGGCCAATATAGCTGTCTATCAAGCTTGGCTGGAGCCTGGTGACAACATTATGGCGATGAAGCTTGACCACGGCGGCCACTTGACACACGGCAGCCCCGTTACTAGCAGCGCTAAACTATATAATTTTGTCCGCTATGGCGTTAAAGACGTCGAGACAGGCGAACTAGATTACGATGCGATGCGAGAAGAAGCCCTTAAGACTAAACCGAGAATAATTTTGGCCGGGTTTAGTGGTTATCCTAGAAGCCTCGATTACAAAAAATTTGCTGAAATCGGCCGGGAAGTCGGAGCAGTGTTAATGGCGGATATGGCTCATATTGCCGGATTAATAGCAGCCGGTGTTTTGCCAAACCCGTTTGATTTTGGATTTCATATAATCACTGCCACAACCCATAAAACCCTAAGAGGTCCGCGGGGCGGCCTTATTTTAACAAAAGGCACGGTTGGCAACCCGCTTAAAGCGCCCGCTAAAACCGTTGAGAACCTACCTACCCTGATTGACCGGGAGGTCTTTCCGGGTTTTCAGGGCGGACCGCACATGAACACCATACTGGCCAAAGCCGTCGCATTCGGCGAGGCGATGCAGCCGGCCTTTAAAGACTATGCTATTCAGATATTAAAAAATGCCAAGGTTTTGGCGGATGAGTTAATGAAACAAGGTTTTAAACTGGTCACCAATGGCACAGATAATCACCTGATCATGATTAATATGCCAGCCAGCTACAAAATCGACGGCCGGGAAGCACAAAGTCTATTTGAACGGGTCGGTCTTGCTACTAACTGCAATGCAATCCCCAATGACACTTTGCCGCCTTACCGACCATCCGGACTCAGGTTGGGCACTCCGGCTATAACCACCCGCGGACTGAAAGAAAAAGATATGATCCAGGTTGCGCTATGGCTGGCCAGCGCTGTTAAGGCCCGCAACGACGAAAAGACACTCGAGAAACTACGCTTAGAAGTCAGCGAATTCGCACTCAGTTTCCCCTTGCCTAGCGATCAATAAATTTACGCTCAGGGGAGCAACAAGGGTTCTTGTACCAGTGTTACGTCAAACTTAAGTTGGACAGCGGAAATTATTTTAGATGCAAACTTTAGTAAGTCTGCCGTTTTTTGGGCGTGCTCGTTAATCAGTACCAGCGGCTGGCTGGGCCATGTAGCGATTCCTGTTTCGCTGTCATGATAGTCATGAAAACCAGCTTGTTCAATCAGCCAAGCAGCCGATAGTTTAAATTTATTATTGCCGGCCGGCCAAAAAGCCAGTGCCGGAAATTTCGCTTTAATTTCCTCGAGCTGGCCGGTGCCAATTGTCGGGTTGCAAAAGAATGAGCCGTTATTGGCGGTTTTATTAGGATCCGGTAATTTTGTCTGGCGGATATCTATAACGGCTTCGCGGATAATTTTCGGATTATAAATAGTAATGGCTTTTTTATCGAGATACTTTTGCAGCGAGGGGTAAAAAGGCGGCATGGGATTGGCCTTGTTCAGTCTAAGCGTCAAGCCAGTTATAAAATACCGTCCGCGGTCAGCGGTTTTAAACCTACTGGTCCGATAGCCGAACTGACAATCCGTGCCAGCTATTTCAGTGATCTGGGCGGTTTGATTATCATAAGCAATAACGCTCGCCAGGGTGTCAGCTATCTCCTGACCGTAGGCCCCGACGTTTTGAATCGGTGTTGCCCCGGCGGTTCCAGGTATTAACGATAGCGCCTCAATACCGGATAGACCGGCCTCAACAGTCCTGGCAACGACATTATCCCAATTCTCGCCGGCACCAATGGTTAACTCATATTCGTTACCGCCGGCAGGTTCAAGTTCGTACCCCATGATTTTATTAACCAGAAGCAGCCCGTTAAAGCCCTCGTCCCGCCAAATAATATTACTTCCGCCACCGATCATTAAAACAGTCAGGCTCTTTGGCTTGGCCCAGTTAAGAACATCCGTCAACTCGTCAACGGAATGGACATCCTGGGCATACTTGGCCATTCCGCCCAATCGCATGGTTGAATATTGGGCTAAGCTGACATTTTTCTTTGGCTGCATGGTCATATTATACCTTGCCCGCTAACGGTTTATACTTGCGTGTAAAAATATTCCAAGCTACTATAAAGTCCATGGCTCAAACATCTAACAATACACCATATAGTACTCTCGGGCGGCGGCTTAAAGCTATCCGGCAAGGCTTGAAACAAAGCTTAGCTGAAGTATCTGGTGCTGTTGAAATTGATATTGATGATTTAAATAGGATGGAGAACGGTATTGAAAGACCGAATGAAGAGATCCTGATGCTGCTAATGAATCATTTCAAGGTTCAGGACAACGAAGCAATTGTACTGTGGCAGTTAGCCGGCTATGACGATATGTCCCAAAACTCGGCTGGCGATGACCGCCAGCGACCGCTGGTAGTGATGATGGCTCTAGACGCTAGAGTTATTTACAGCGACAACGTCAGTATCGATGTCAATGAAAAAGGCATGGTTATTAATTTTACCCAAGCCGCTTTCGGCAGCAATGCAGCTATACCAATTTCAAGGATTGGCCTAAGTTATCAGCAGGCTGGCGAACTTATAAAACAACTGGGATTATCAATGCTGCAGGCCAAATATGTCAGCAGCACTAAATTATTAGAGGCACCTAAGCCAAAATCAAAGAAAAGAAACTAAGTTATTTTAAGCTTTCCAACCCGTTGACAATTGCTTGAGCTTGATTGTAGGCAGCAACGTTATTGGCATGAGCGGTTTTGAGCTGAGCGGCATCCCCGCTTAAAACAGAGTGGTTAGTGTCATAATCGGTAGGCTGAAGCGGTACAACACTCTGCTCGATTGAACTTGAAATAGATTGGGCACTGCTGATATCAGAGTTCATGGCTGCTAAATCAGTCAAGAGAGTTGTTGCATCTTTGCCGGCAGTTTGTTCGGCCGTCAGGCGGGTTTGCAATTTTTGGGCGAAGACCGACAGCTTAGCTTCTGTCGCCTGCTGGTTGTCGGCTGTTTTGATTAACCATACTTTAGGCAAAATAAGAGCATAAACCCGATAATCGCTGATGATGCTCTGGGCATCTTTAATGGCATTACTCAACTGAGTTTCACTATCAAGTTGAGTTTGTAGGCTTTTCAGTCCGCTTATTTCAGAATTAACTTCCGCTTCCAGGGCAGTTTGGTCAGCTGCAGCCAGTTTGGCTGATGAAGTAATTTGCCCGCTAAGTTGACCAAGCGAAGTCAGGCGGCGGTTGATTTCCGCATTGCCCTTGCTGATGATGTTCTGCAGATGCTGTTGTTGCTGAGCTTGTGAGCTGGCCGATTGCGAGCCGGAAGACGAAGACGCAGTACCCGCGGAAGTGCTGGCAGTTTTTACCGTAGCAGCGGCAAGTGCCGGCAACAATGTCCAGCTACCAATCGTTGCGGCAATGATTATTAAAGTTAGTGTTTTCTTCGGGTTATAAACATATTTCATAGTATTTATTCGCTTTTCACCTAATTAGTTGGTACTTGAATTTCATTTTGCTGGTCATTTATGGAAGCCGTGGCTGAAGCCGATGACTGGCTTTCTTGGTTCAGTGAACCGCTGATCGCCTTCAAGTCGCCGCTTAAGCTAGCATTATCCGTCCCGCTGGCTATGGGGACGTTTGAAGTTGTGGTTTGAGCAGTAGCAGAGGCAGCCGAAGCAGGAACCGCTTTAGTGGAACTAACATTTGAAGTAACTATATCTGTTTTTTTGGAGTTGCGCAGATCATATATACGCCAGCCCGTTATGCCTATAGCCACTAACACGACAAGTCCGATTAATACATGGACAAAAGCATTGCCGCACTGGTTAAGTTTAGTTGGTGTTTTCATAACTATACTTGCCTGCCTTGTTTAATATTTAATAAGCTCATGTTAACAGTTTTGGATAAAACGACATAGGCAGTCGTTGTGATAATATAAACAGGTGTCAACCAAGTAACTTAAAGAGGTAATTATATGAAAAAAACTGCAATTTATTTATTGGTTATTTTAGGCCTCGTTTTCTTAGTATTGGCAATTTATTACTGGGTAACTCCGGCCGGTTCGCTACCTCACTTTTTCCCCGGCTACAGTGCCGGTTCGACGCATAAACATTTGAAACATGGATTGGCGGCACTTGTCTTGGCTTTGGCCGCTTGGGTTTTGGCTTGGTTTTGGAGCGGTAGCAAACCAGCTATTTCAGCCCAAGATACAGAGAAAAAGTAAGTCCGGCAATCAGGCAATAGATAGCAAACGGTTTTAGTGTTCTGGTCTGAAAATATTTAACCAAAAATCGAACCGATATATATGCGGCAACCGCTGCGGCAAGCGCGCCCCAGAGTATTGCTGACCGTTCGGGCGCTATAGAACTTGTAAATAATGAGGGCAGTTTTAGAAGCGCCGCTGCCCCAATAATTGGAGTAGCTAATAAGAAACTGAAGCGGGCGGCTTCTTCATTATTTAGGCCGGCTAGCAGCCCGCCGGCCATCGAGGAACCGGATCTCGATATGCCAGGCAATAAGGCGGCCGATTGAACTGTACCGATCAAAAATGATTGGCCCCAGCTAAGTTTGGAGGCATTTTTATCACTCTGGGCAGCAGTTTCCTTGACGTTTTTTGCATATTTACGCATTTTTTCGGCACCCCATAAAATCACCCCGTTAATGATCAGTAGTACAGCTGCAATACGGGCTGAAGCAAACAGTTTCTGGAGAGAATCCTGAAACAATAAGCCGAGAATGCCAGCCGGTATGGTTCCGATTACCAGCAGCCAGCCGAGTTTGGCGTAAGTATCCGACTTGTCGATGTATCTAGCCCTAAGAGATCTAGCCAAGCCTTTAAGAATTTTCATCCAATCTTTAAAAAAGAACAGGAATAATACAAGAGCTGTGGCAAAATGGGTGGCAACTAGAAAGGTTAAATAATACTTATCACTCTGATGAAGATTCCAGCCGAAAATACTGGGCAGAATGACGCTATGGCCGAGACTAGATATCGGAAACAGTTCTGTAATGCCCTGCACTAATCCGATAATAATTGCTTGAAAGACAGTTATCACTGAATTTAGAATACATTAGCAGGGAGCTAAAAGAAACGTGCCCTTTAGGATATAATGGATTACTAACGACAAGCCCGCGTAGCTCAGTGGATCAGAGCATCTGTCTTCGGAACAGAGGGTCGGGGGTTCGAATCCCTCCGCGGGTACCACGCACCCGTAGCTCAGTTGGATAGAGCGTTGGTTTCCGGTACCAAAGGCCGTAGGTTCGAATCCTATCGGGTGTACCATTTCGCTTATGCTTAAACCTCTTAAATCAAAGGGGTTTTTGTTTGTTATAGTTAGATCATGATCAAGATAATCCACTACCTGAACGAATCAGCTGAAAAACCGCTTGAAGCAAGCATCTCCAAATACTATGACGAGGTTCGTGAATTGCTTCCAGAACTGCCCAAAACTGTGAAAATCTATTTCAGCGACTACGGCATTATTCCCGAGAGCGGCGTGGGTGGCTTTGCCTATTCTCATGACACTATTACCATTTCAATCGATCCTGATTTTCAAGATAAAAAGAAGCAGCTTAAAGATATTCGCCCAACAATTTTTCATGAGGTCTTTCATCAGTACCAAAATTACACCGGAGGGAGTGGCCCTTTTTCAGCAATTGAGAATGCTATCTACGAGGGTATGGCTACTATATTTGAACGAGAATACTGTAAGATCTGGCAACCATATGGTGACTACAGGAAAACTTCAGAAGACAGCCTGAAACAGTGGCTAAAAGATTTGCAGCAATTGAGCCTGGAAGATTTTCAGAATAGCTATAGCGAGTGGAAATTCTACCACCCAAAATTAAAAGAGCGCTGGATTGTTTATAAAGTTGGCACTTGGATTGCTGACCAAGTTTTAGAAAAACAGAAACTGACTATACTTGATTTAAGCACAAAAACTGCAACTGATGTGCTCGAACTATATGAGCAGTATGGTTCTAGACCTGAGATCTAAAGTCAAGTATTTGGTCTTTTGTACGGTGTGTTGCACGTCCATACGGCGTAGACGCAGTTAAGTATCTTTCGGGCATTTACAATGGTTGCTTCTTTGTAGCGTTTGCCTTCAGCTCGTTTC
>DATKGL010000003.1:0-33920 GCA_035510795.1 Patescibacteria group bacterium | reverse complement strand
AATTTGCTGAAATATAATTTCCCGATATATCTGCCCCAGCATTGTTGAAGTCGGCCCAAATCCCAACCCCGTAGTTACCATGAACATAGTTGTCGGTAATGACAGCATTTGTTGACCAAAAGATCTTGCCGCCGGCTGCAGTCCCAGAAGTATCCGGATAATTGCCCAGGCCGTTTGCTGCAATCTCATCATTGGAAATGACTACGCCGGTAAGTAGATTGCCCGGGCCCCCACTGGCGTTAAAACCTCCCTCGGAATTGCCGGTGATGCAGTCATGCTCAAGAGTATTGCCATCTCCCAACCCGATACCGTAGCCATTATATGAAGCTTGACCGTTTGGATTATTCGGGCCGATCGTATCATACTCAAATGTTCTGTTAGCACCCTGGTTGGCGTTGACAACATCTTGTCCTCCGGGCTGCCAGTAATTCTGAATTGTCAGGTACTCAACCGTAACATTGGTTGCTGACTGGGACCACTCATTATTTTCTGTACCGCCACCGTCGATAATTGCTCCAGGGGCACCGATATACGTCGAGTTATTCCCCGGAATGATCTGCGCCTCAATAGTGTGGGTGCCGGTAGCGAAATAATAGGTAGTGTTCGCAGAGTCGTAGTCTCCGGCTGCCGCGGCACTCGTGTTGTCTCCGGCCGCAACAGTAACTGCTCCGTTGGGAGCTGTAGAGGGGCCGCTCAATAAACTGGTATTGCCGCAGATATTGGCCGGCGGAGTGGTTGGAGCGCCATCAGCTTTCGCATTTTGTTTGACGAAATTTAACGCTGTAGCGACGGCAAATAATGTTGCTAGCAAAAAGATCAGAGACGACCTCAAGGATCTCATTGTTTTCTGTTTTTTCAAGTTTTTCTTTCTCAATAAGGTACTGTTTATAAGTATAAGTAATTGCGGTTATGGCGTCAAGCAGAGGGATAACTGCCAATGTTTAATGTTTTTGACGATCAAAACCAGTGCCGTTATAATAAGCATTAGCCATGTGCGGGCTAGCCTAGCTTTCGCCGCACAGACTAATAAATAACCTTAAGAAAGCAAACTCACTGACTCATTAGTTAAGCGTCCCTGCTCTTCTTCTCAATTAAACCTTAGTTCTCTGGCATATGGCACTAACCTGAACGGTGGTTTAGGCCTCAACCGGATAACTGTTTTAAAATCCGTTCGCTGGCCGCAGACCGGTCGGTATGGTTTTTATTAACCAGATAATAATCTTAGGAAAGAGGTTGAGATGGAAGATGCAATTTTGATTAATCAAGACATAAACGTAGTCGCCTACTATTTTAAGGGCAAAGATCAGCCGAAGTGTTTTCCCAAGCGAATTGAATATAAAGGCCGCCAAATAACTTTTACCGAAACTGGGTTGCGCCATCCGACACAAAAAGGCCAGCGGATGGTTCATGTTTTTGATATGACTGACGGTCAAGCCGATTACCGGCTGGAATTTGATGCTGCTTCATTGATTTGGAAATTGGTTTACGTTGCGGATATGGCTTATGCCGCCTTTAGAAATTAACCGCCAGGCACCTCAGGTTATGCACATTGACCTGAATTCCTGCTTTGCGACGGTTGAACAACAGGCCCGGCCGCTGCTTCGGGGCCACCCGGTCGGAGTGACTAATCGTATAACTAAATCCTGCTGCATTATTGCGGCGTCTTACGAGGCTAAGTCACTGGGCGTTAAGGTCGGTATGCGTCGGGATGAAGCCGTCCGTTTGGCGCCCGACCTTATTTTGGCGGAGAGTGACCCGCCTAAATATCACTATGTTTACCAGCGGCTGGCTAACATCATGAAGAGTTATTCACCGGCTGTAGCCATGAAAAGCATTGACGAAGGCGTCATAGATTTTCATCATACCCGGACTTATATTAACCGGCGTGATCTGAGTGTTATCGGACTGGAAATAAAGCAGCGTCTTAAAGATGACGTGGGCTCCTGGATGAGGTGCAATATCGGCATAGCGCCTAATCGTTTCCTGGCTAAACTGGCCGCTTCCCTGCACAAACCTGACGGCTTGGATGTTATCAATCATCAAAATCTTAGGTCGACACTAGCCGGTTTAAAGTTGACGGACCTAAGCGGTATTGCCGAACGTAATCAGGCCAGGCTTAACGGTGCCGCTATTTATACTCCTCTGGAATTTTTAGATGCGCCGGCCGAGGTTCTAAGACGTCAAGTTTTTAAAAGTGTTTGCGGTGAAGATTGGTACAAGCGTCTGCGCGGTTATGAGATTGACGATCAGACTTTTAATACTAAAACAGTGGGCCGCCAATATGTACTGGAAAACTCTCGGCTGGATAATGCCACCATCTGCTCTCGCCTGGCTTATTTATGCGAAACGACCGGCATGAAGTTGCGCTACAAAAATATGTGTGCCCGGGGCGTTATGGTCTATGCCCGCTACAGTAGCGGGGATTATTGGTACGACAAGAAAGTTTTTAAAACGACTTTCTTTTCCAACGCCGAAATCTGCCGCCGGGCACTATTGTTGTTTAACCGCCGGCCCCAGGATGATTACATTAGAGAAATCGGGGTTTCTTGTTATAAGCTCAGCCCTTCCGACCAGAACCAGCTCAGTCTACTCGAAGAAGTTAACCAGGAAGTTTGGCTGAGCCAAGCGCTGGATTGCATTAATCAGAAATATGGTAATTTCACAATCGCCTACGCCAGTGCCTACCCATCTCATCAGATGGTCAAACAAAAGATACCGTTCGGTTCGACTCGCTATTTTGAATTGCTCTGTGGCGCGGCCTAAGCAGTTGGGGACGGATGCGTATCGGTAGTGTCAATTCGGGATAAAAATTCAACCAGCTGACGTGGCGTAATAGCAGCTTTAATTAGGTAGCCATCAGCCTGTTTTTCAATTTCTATTTGATTGGATTTGCGTTCGGCTAGATTAGTAGTTATAACAATTTTGCCATGAAAAGCCGGCGATAATTTTTGATCACGCAGGGTTTTTAAAATATCCAGTCCGGATAGGCTGGGGAGCATTAAATCAAGTAACACTATATCGTATTGGCCGCTTTGGCCCAGAGTCAAACCTTTTCTACCATCCTCTTCGATAGTCACTTCATAGCCGGCCTTTTTCAGCGCCCGGCCGTATAGTTCGGCGATAAATTGCTCGTCTTCAATGCAGAGAATTTTTTTAGTCATGACCTGTTACCTCCTATAGAGTGAGTGGTTTTTAATCCAACCGTGGGCCACCCGGGTGGTGTCGGCCATTCTATCCTGGGCATTGATCTTATCAAAAGGTACGACCGTAAAAGTAAAAATACTTCCCTGGCCTTCTTTGGACCTGACCCAGATATTACCGCCATGGGCCTCGATAATCGTTTTGCTCAAGTATAATCCTAGCCCGGTCCCGCTAACCTCTTGGCGGGTGCGGTGGTTCCGATAATATTTATCAAATAGGTTGCCAACCATCCCCTCAGGAATGCCGATCCCAAAATCTTGAACTGAAGTTTCCACAAAGCCCTCTTTGTTCAAGACTGAGCTAAGGACGATTTTGCTTGCTTTGCCGCTGTATTTGACGCCGTTATCGAGCAAGTTACTGATCACTTCGTAAATACTGACGCGGTCGACTCCGACTGGCGGCAGATTCGGAGCAATATTGGTTTCAATTTCAATACCCCGGATTTTAGCCCGCAGTCTCATGTCCGATACGGCTGATTCAATAATTGCTGGCCAGGACTCTTCCTGCATGCGGATGACAAACTGGTCGTCCTCAATTCGGGCAACGTTCAGCACGTTATTCATAAATGTTGCTAGCTGTTGCCCGGCGGCGTCCATACGCCGCAAAAACTCTACGCTGGTGGGGGCTAACTTGCTGGCTGAATCTTCTTCCAGGGCTTCGATATAACCTCGTAATAACGTCAGCGGCGTACGCAGCTCGTGCACCGCCAAGGCGATAAAGCTCATCGCCTCATCATCGCGGCTGTAGCGTTCAGTGTGATCAAACAGTACCATCAGGACCTCAAAATCACTGGACTGGGCCCGGTTGTAATAAGCGGCCAGGTCGAACTGCAATACCTGCTTGCTTTCATTAGCCAGGCTTAACTTGACATGCTCCCAGACTTTTGTGGCGATGGCGGAATTAACCGAGGCATCCTTAAGCCAGTTGTCGAAGGTGTCGTTAGATTCAAAAGACATATCCATGACTTGGTAGAGGTTCTGATTAACAATGTCAGCCTCAGCCGCGCCCAGATAAGCGCGGGCGGCTCTGTTGGCGAAAACTATATTTTGATCATGGCCGACAATTATCAGCGGCAGAGGCAGGCTGTCGGCGACCGGAATTGACCTGAAATCGGTCTTGGCGGATCTTAAACTGGCTGTAACGTTTTGAACAGTCGTCGCCAAAGCATAAATGTGCGTAGTCAGGATGGTAATTAGCTCGTGGCCTAGTGTCAGGTTATTTATGACCGGAGCCGGCACATTTCCGCCGTCCGGAGAAACGTGCATGATGCTTTGACTGAGCAGCTTCAGCGGCTTGGTCAAATAATTGGCGCTGATTTTAGCAATAACTAAGCCGACGGTTAGTCCGTAGACGACCAGCTCAAATACGATGCAGGCGTTACCAACCTTGGCATATGAATAGCTGACCCAAATTAATCCTATCGCCCCGGCTATTAAAGCCACCATAAGAGTAAATAAGTGAAGAAAAACCCTTAAATTATATTTGTCGAATGGTTTCATGAGCGAAGGTTTATTGGTAGCTGATCTCGCTGGGGTCACCGACGACCGTGATCCAAGTTTGGCCGGCGTTTAAATCGATCGGTTTGTTGGTTGCAGTATTAATAAAGCGAATCTGGCCGGATTGAGAATCTTTTTCCCAGACTCCGGTAATGACAGTGCCGTCTTCGAAGACATCAGCCTGCCCGTCGCCGATGTCTGAGTAGACGGTGTAATAAGCGCCGCTGGCATCAAGAGCGCCGTTGGTCCATGGTACGACAATGGCGATGACTACCTTTGGCTCCAGCTGCTGGTTGGTATTAGCGTCAATCATTGGCGCGCCGGCTTCGCTTCTGAGGTAACTATTAAGTTTCGGATCGTATTGATAATGAGCCGCCATATCGGCACCGGAAATATCGAAATCGATGCTAGTAGTAGTGGCTTTTTTAAGCGGGGCGTCAGCCTTTCGCGGCCAGCCGGTGAAAGTACTGGTTGTCCAGCCTTTGGATTGCTCCAGCGGCATCAAAGTGGCAATTGAAGTATAGACGTTATGGGGTGCTTCGCGGCTCGATACTCTGGTGTAGTAGTTGCCGTTATAGAACTGATCCATATCACGGACGCCTAGTGTCTGAATCTCGGCCAGTGCTGCCGGGCTACCGCCGACATGAGCGTAGGCGGCGTTAAACGGCATCATCCAGTCGATAAAGTATGACCGGGCGCTTCTGACCGGGCCGATCGAAGTAGTCTGGCCCTGGCCTTCCTGGTATAGGGTTAAGAAACGGGTTACTCCTCCTTCGGCCAAAGCTTCAAAGACGATGCCGGCCTGCGATAAGCCGGACTGTGGACGGGCTTCATCACTGTTTTCAACCATAATGGCGGTAACTGTCGATCCTGCAACTGCCGGGGCTACCTGAAGCCCGGTCAGCTTTGAGGCGACGGTGTTTGACTTAGCTCCGCTGGCGCCAACCATTGCCACGCTGCTTGTCTTATTATGATTTTGCAAAAGTAGCCAGCTGCCAGCAGCTACGCCGACAACAACTAAAACGGCTAGCCCGATAAGGGTCTGTTTTTTAGTCGGACGCCAGTGGAGCCAGTGGTGTTTGGGGGTATCAGGCTTAGTTTCCTCGTCCAGGTCGATATTCAAAGCGGCCAGCGGTTGTTTGGTTTTGCTTGGGATCTCCCCGGTTTGAGTTTGGTTTTTGCGTGTCCAGTGGAGCGGATTTTTAGCCATAAGCTTATTGTATCTTAAATATTACCAGTGGCGAAGATAATTTCGCTGCATATAATAGAAATAGCCCCTAGTATGGCTCGTATTGTATCTGACTTACCATACTCGGTAATGTCCTATGTTTGACCTGTCTACTATGGGCTACTCTCTATTACAACAAGCAGTGGCTTACCAAAAGGTTGTCCGAGTTGGAGCCATTTAGCCTGCCAACTCGTGGCTCATTTTAAGATGTGCCCTAGCTTGCAATTCACACTAACAACAACTCACTTTGAAAGGAGAAGTGTTATGTTTCCTATTGTAGCAGAAACCTACCAATATGTTGTCAGACGGAGTTTACTTTTATTGACTAGCCGTTAAAGTCCGGCAATCGTCGCATCGAGCCGTCTCAGAGTTGTTTCTTTGCCCAGTATTAATAAGGTATCGACTAACCCGGGGCTAGCCGGAGCCTGAGTTGTGGCAATTCTAATCAGGCTGAACAGAATTGCCGGTTTTTGAGAAGTTACCTGCAGCAGCTGGTTTAATTCTTCTGTCATGGCACCGGTATTAAAATCAATGGCCGCTAATTTGTCCCGAGTTAGTTGCAGATATTGTTTTAGCTGAGACTTGTCTAGCTGCCCTAAGGTTTTATCATTATTAATAAGTTCGAGGTTGACCGGCAGGTCTTTAAAAAAGAAATCGCTCAGACCGGTAATTTCTGACAAATATTTTAGTCTGTCGCGTAAAACTGACAGAATGCTATTTTTGAACTCGGCCGAAGCGGACTGCGCCTCGGGCGGCCAGTAATTTTCAGCCCGCCGGGCAAGCTGATCAATCGGCAGAGACCGGATATGGCTGCCATCCATCCAGAGCAGCCGTTTCTCGTCGAAGCGGGCACTGCCCCGCTGGACCCGGTCCAGGCTGAATTTGTCGATTAGCTCGTCGACACTGAATATTTCCTGCTCGGTCCCGTCGTTCCAGCCCAGACTGGCCAGGAAGTTGATCAAGGCCTCCGGTAAATACCCTTCCTTGGCATAATCGAGGATGTCTTTGGCGCCGTCACGTTTTGACAGTTTTTTCTGCCCGGTCAGACTCATGACATAGGGTAAGGTGGCCAGCAGCGGCCGTTCAATCCCCAGTGCCTCATATAAGTTAAGAAAATTCGGGATTGAAGCCAGAAATTCTTGCGAGCGGATGACATGGCTAATCTGCATCAGGTGATCATCGACAATGTGGGCAAAATTATAGGTTGGATAGCCGTCGGATTTAATAATGATAAAGTCGTCAATTACCTCCGGTCCGGTTGATAGCTCACCCATAACCTCGTCGTGCCATTGATAGTCTTTCGGCTCGGATTTAAAGCGTAGCGCCTGGCTACCGTCCCAGTCCGGCGTGGACTGCGGCCGGTGGTTGCGGTACAGAAAAGGCTGCTTGTTATTTTTGGCCTGAGCGCGAAATTCCTCAACCTGAGCGCTGCTGTAAGGATCAACATAGGCTCGGCCGGCTTGAATCAGCTGCTGGGCGAAGCGTTTATAAGAATCCAACCGCTGGCTCTGGCGATAAGGGCCAAACGGACCGTCTTTATCGGGGCCTTCGTCCCAATTTAAGCCCAGCCATTTAAGCGAGTCCATGATGTGCTGATCGGATCCTTCGACTTCACGAGCCTTGTCGGTGTCCTCCAGCCGCAAAATAAACTGGCCGTGGGCGTGCCGGGCAGCCAACCAGGCGAACAAAGCCGTGCGTACGCCGCCGACATGCATATATCCAGTCGGACTGGGCGCAAAACGGGTACGTACCTTATCCATATAGTTTCATTATAGATAAAAAAATCTTAACTGACGAGACTCAGGTGCTGGCGGCAATTTCGGCCAGACTTTTGGCGCTTAAGTTTTCATTGCCGCTGATGGTATACCAGACATTGCCGCTGACCCAGGTGGCGCTACGGTTGCCATAGATATAAATATATAAGCCACCGGCCTGAAAGGTCTGATAGGACAAATTATTATTGGTAATGATATTAGTCAGCAGAGTTTGACTGTCCCAGCGCGAAACTTGCTCTTTGACTTTATAGGACTGGTCACTGGCGATCGCCCGGTAAGACAAACTCGCCTCACTCTTACCATAAGAAATAGGCGCCTTGAAAATAAAGCCGCTTGGGCTATAGGCCGGAACCTCAATTGTAAAACCGGCTCGCCAGGAAGCGAAACGGGCATCAATCACCGCCGATTTCTGATAAACAAACCAGCCGCCACTAGCCAGTCCGGCTAGAATAACCGCCACGATGGCGGTTGTCAGTAGCGATTTAACGAAGCGGCGCTTGGACCGCTTAGCCCGCTTAGCTTGTGGCTGATAAGTTTGCTCGTGCGATTTTGCTCTACGATAACCTTCATTAACTACTTGGTGCGAGCTGACCGTGTCGGCTGGCATTGCGGCTGGAGCGGCTGCTGCTGCCGGCTCAAGTTTTGGCTGTTCCGCTTTGGCGGCCGGCTGCGGTACAAAATCATCTTCTGCGGCATAGCGGTTAACCATGGCGCTTTTAGGAATCTCGTCGACGTTTACGGCCGTGTCTAAATGATGCATCCGGACATCGTCGATTGGTATATCCATGGTCGGCCTTGGTGGCAAAGTACCGGCCGGGGTGCGCACCCGTCGGAATGATAATGGCTGGTGCGTCGGCCTGTTGACGGCGTTGCGCATTAGCGTCTGGCTGTGTTCCGGATCGTGGTGTTGATAGCCGGCGGTATGACGGTTTGAAAATGACTCCTCTTCAGCAGTCATCGGTGATGACGGCGTAGCGGGATGCGGCCTAGGACTAGCCGGGGCTATAAAATCATCAATAATGTTGGCCGGCCGACGATAGACAAAATCGACGGACGATTTGCCACTATCCGCCGCATTACTCTTGGGCTGAGACTGAATATTTGATTCTGGAACGTCTTTGTTTCCCACTCCTATCCTCGTGTTCTATCTAATAATCTTAATACTACTTGAGAGTAACCGCAAGAGGATTCATAATAGGGTCTTGTTATGGATTTTTTAGATCCAGTTAAAATTCGTCGCCATAAAATCCGCCTGATTACCGGCTATGCCCTGCTCGGTGTGGCAATTTTCTTAACGACCACTGTGCTTATATTCTTGGCTTTTGGCTACGGCGTCGGCAAGGATGGCCAGATCATTCAAAACGGGCTGGTCTTTGTTTCATCTAAACCCAATCCGGCGCAGATTAATCTTAACGGCAACAATACCGGCTCCAGCACCAATGCCCGTCTGCAGCTGCCGGCCGGCCAATATACCATGACTCTCACCAAAACCGGTTATCGGCCCTGGGTCCGTTCGCTTGGAGTTGAGGGCGGCAGTGTTGAGCACTTTGATTATCCGTTTCTGTTCCCGGTTAGTCTAAATACCTCAAGCGTTACTCAATATAGCGCTCAGCCAGCCCTAGTATTACAGAGTCCTAACCAGCGCTGGCTGCTGATCGCTGACCCGGGCAGTTTGAGCGATTTTGACGAGTATGACCTGTCCAGCCCCAAGCAGTTGGCTGCCAATTTGACGACCGTCTCAATCCCGGCGGCCTTGCTGCCAACTACCGCTGCCGCCCAAACCATGACTTTAGTTGGCTGGTCGTCAGATAACGTCCACGTACTGCTGCTGGACACTTATGCCGGCGGCAGTAACTATATTCTATTTGATCGTCAGACACCGAGCGACAGCGTCGATTTAACTAAGGTGCTGAACCTGTCTTCAACAATGCAGCTATCGCTGATAAATAACGCTTATGACAATTATTATATTTGGGATAGTTCTGACGGCACACTGAGCACGGCTAATCTTTCGGTTCCGACCCCGACAACCGTGCTGCCGCGAGTGATTAGCTTCGCTAGCTATGGCACCAATATGGTTCTATACGTCACCGCTTCGACCACTGCCGGCGAGGTTGATGTTAACCTCGAACAAGGTGGAACGGTTTATGATCTTCGTAAAATTAGCGCTGACCCGCCCTATCAGCTCGACTTTACTAAATACGCCGGCAATTGGTACTACGCCATCGGCGACAATGTCAGCAACAAAATCTATATATATGAAAATCCGGTATCTGAATTGCAGGGCCAACCCGGTCAGCCGATCGTCCCGGTTTATATTATGAAAATAGCCGAGGCCAATTATTTGGCGTTTTCTAGCAATACCCAGTTTATTGTGGCTGAAAACAGCGATAATTTTGCAGTTTATGATGCCGACAACGCCAAGGGTTATGCTTATACTCTGACTCAGCCGCTGGCGGCTGCTCAGCACGCTACCTGGATGGATGGGGACAGATTGATGCTGACTAGCAATTCGGCGGTGGTTATTTTTGATTACGACCACGCCAATCTTCAATCACTGCAGCCGGCAATCGACGGCACGGTGCCGATGTTCGACCCGACATTTGGTTACATGTATAGCCTAGCCAACGCCCCACTGGTAGCCGGTCAGACCACCGCGCCGGTAAACTTTACCAGTACGCCGATGCTTACACCCTAGTTCTATAAATGGAGCCAATGAATTAATCGATGCCACAACGACGGCCCGTTACTGGCAATGGCCGCCGGAGCCTGGATGGTCGGAACAGAAGCTGCTTGGTTAACAGAGCTGTTGGGACTGATCTGAGTACCGGTAACTGCTAGGCGGTTGATAGATGTTCCCGGCGGGTCACAGGTAATCAGTGTGGCCGTAGCGGTGGCGCCGTCAGTGTCGTTGAGGATAGCGACATCAGACGGTGGCACAATCCTGGTATCAATTACCTGGTAAACATAAATTTGTCCCTGATAGGTCAGATAAAAAGTATCACCCTTAACTAGAGTGTGTAGCAGCACGAAAGCGAATTTATACTGGCCCGGGTTAAAGATATTATTGGAAGAATGACCGAAAAACGCCGCATTGCCGTTCTGTCCCGGATCGACTGTGCTCGGATAATGGACTACCCCGCCCTCCAGATCATTCTCGATGATATTTTCATTGTCGCTGGTGGCCGCATAAGACACCGGAATCTCAAGGTTAATTTTAGGGATAATAACTTCCGGAGTTGAAGTCGGGCTGACGCTGGTAGCGCTGACTATCAGGGGAGTGTTAAGGACGTGCCGGCTGGGCTGGATAAATGGAGCAATGATAACCTCGTTAAAAAAGCTGAACATAAATATAAGAATGACGATCGCTCCCATTCCCAGACCAAAAGCCAGTGAATGAAGGGTGCGCTTGGCCTCGGCCTTGGTCCGGTCGTCAACTTTTCTGAGAATTTTTGTCCGGACTTGCCGGCGCTCGGCTTTTGTCCCGAAAATATCAATTTGACGTTGTCTGGCGGCCTCGGGACTTTCAAATCTGCCAACCCGGGCGGCACTGGGTTGTTCGGGTTGATAACCTGCTTCCTGAACAAAACTGCTGTAATGGGAATTTTTGGCATTCGTCTCATAAAACTCCCGCCATACTTCATGCTTTTGTTGATCGGGCAAGCCGAGGTAGTAATTGTGCCAGTCGGTCTGGATTTGCGCCAAGCCCTTGCCGCTGACGCTGAGGTCGTACATAAACTGTTGGTGCTTAGACAGTTTTCGTTTGCCGCCGGCAACTTCTTTAATCTCGATTTTAGCGGCCGGCTCTTCCTTAAACAAGTCTGTTAATTTGCTGCGGATTAATTCCACAGCCGCATTTCGGCTGGGCCCGGCATTATTATTGGGCCCTGTAATTGATGGCAGCAGATAACTTTTATCGTTTGGTTCGCTGGTAGGTATCAAAGGATTCTTCATAATATTAAGCTCATGCTAGATAGGGTAACTTAAGTATAGTACAATACACCTCTGTAGACTACCGACGAAACACCAATTTGGGCGGGTGGCGGAATTGGTAGACGCGCTGGACTCAAAATCCAGTGAGCTCGCGCTCTTGAGGGTTCGATTCCCTCCCCGCCCACCAAATTTGTGACTGAAGAACAGTTACGACCTTAGCTCCGTGCACTAAGCACAAAATTTTGCCCTAAATCAATAAGAACTTGGTCGGATGTCAAAAAGTACATATCATCAACAGATGCTTGCGCCAAGAGCATCCGATCAAAAGGATCATGACGACTGAGCTCCGGAAATTTACCTAACGCCTCGGCATGATCGGCGGTGAACGGTAAAACCTCAAGCCCCGCCGCTTTTATATCTTCAAACAAAGTTTCTGGTATTGATATTTTGCTTAGCATCGATTTTATGCGCAATTCCACGATGTTGATGGCTGAAGCATACACTGCTTCAGCGCTTTCTAATTGGCTTTTTGCCTGCTTGCTAAGCATGGCGCCGCCCTCTAGCAGCCACACCAGCACATTGGTATCGAGAAGAATAATCATTTAGTATTGTTGCCGTAAAATAGCAATTGTATATCCGGATCACTACCTTCAAGGCTTTTAGCATCGTATTTAAATTTTCCGGCTGATGTTCCCAGCTTTATCCTTGTCTTTTCCGGCTTTGCTGAGACCAACATAACCTCTTGCTTGCCATAGCTGCCAATATAAACAGGCCGGCCGGCTTTTGCTTGCCCAATATATTTGGATAAGTGAGTTTTTGCGTCGTAGATAGTAATTACTTTATTCATAGTGATAATTATATTGGTCAGACTAGACTAAGTCAATACTGATCTTAAGATTTTTTTGCAAGTTTATCGTCATGCGCGGAAAAATAAAGTGTCGTTAGCCTTTCAGCCATATTTACCAAGCTGGGTTCAAGGGTGTTCCAATTACGTGACACGTAGTCCACCATTGTACGTATTAGCTTTGATGAAAAATCAAAGCTAATTTTAAGTCAACTTAATGATTTTGCTAGTTGACATCCTTATGTCTTTTTGATATCCTTTAGCTATGAGCAACACATCAACCATCCACGTTCCTGTAGAACCAACAATTCGCAGACAATTTACCACCAAAGCAAAGCAGCTTGGCTTTGATTCTGCCCAAGCATACCTTAGGGTTGTGATTAAAGCCGTAGTGGACGGACGTCGCATTGATTTTAACTTGGATGACTGGGGCGAGCCTAGTGATGAGGCGGCAGAACGCCTAAACATAGCAGCTGAAGGCGCTAAGAAAGGCCATAACTTGTCTGGTCCTTTTAAAACTGTCGATGACTTCATGAAAGATCTGTAAATATGAAACAGATCAAGCGCGATAAAACGTTTGAAAAACACTTTAGGCAACGAATTACTCCGAACGAGAAGTTAGTCGAAGTATTTAAACAGAGACTCGAGCTGTTTATCCAGGGTGAACTTGGTTATCCTCTTTACGATCATGCCCTGACAGGCAAATTGAATGGCAAAAGAGCTTTTTCTATTGGTGGAGATATCCGAGTAGTCTATATAGAGCTCGAGGACTTTATAGTCTTCCTTGATGTAGGAAGCCACAACCAGGTCTACTAGTAAGCTAAGAGCTCCTGGTGGTATCTGTCAAACTAGGCTCTATGGTGTTTCAATTACGTGACGCGTAGTCCGCCACGTTATTTTGGTTAAGCTGAATTGCAATACATCTTAAGAACATCTATGCTTAAAGAGGTATGAATGATCAAAATACAAAATCTGACAATGATAAACCCTCCAGTCGTCTGAATTTTAATTACCCTGTTCCCGATAATCAGCAATCTCAGTCACAACGAAAAACTATCAGGCGCTCAAGACCGGCCGGGACTAACGTCCAGCCAGCTGTGGCTGCCCCGTCAGCCGCTTCTTCTCCGCCGCCATCAAAAACAGCTGCTCAACCCCGGGCTGTTTCAGCCCCGTCGCCCGAAAATCAGATCTCGTCTCCCCCGGCTGCTGACGCTCCGGCCACCGAGCCTGTCAAAAAAAAGTTACTTCGTGTTTGGCCGTTCGGCCGCTAGTTATTGCAGTGGTTCCCCGCCGGCAGACGGCTAGAGCGCAGTCTATATGTCGACGCATTTAGCCGATGCCATTTACTCTCTGTTATTATTAATTTAATATGCAAACTGAAATTGAAGCCAAGTTTTTGGACGTCGAACCAGATCAACTCAGAAAGCAATTAGTTCATTACCGCGCAAAATTAATCAACCCGGAAAGGTTGATGAAGCGCAAGACCTTTGATTTTAAAGATCGGCGACTGCAGCGCTTAAAAGGCTGGATTAGAGTACGCGATGAGGGTGATAAAGTAACCCTTTCCTATAAGCAATTGAACAACCGCTCGATTCAAGGGACCAAGGAAGTTAGTGCTGTTGTAGCAGATTTTAATGATACTTGTAACTTTCTTTACAGCATCGGCATTGAACAAAAGTCGTATCAAGAAACTAAGCGCGAAAGCTGGGTGCTTGATGACGTGGAGATTGAAATTGACCATTGGCCATGGATACCTCCTTGTGTTGAGCTTGAAGGAAAATCGGAAGAATCGGTTAAGGCCGTGGCTGCCAAGCTGGGTTTTGAATGGGACCAAGCCTTATATGGCAGTGTCGAAAATGCCTATCAATCTTACTATGATGTAGCCGAAGAGGAAGTTGACGGCTGGAAAGAAATTATATTTATCCCGACTCCGCCCTGGCTGGAAAAGAAAAGAATCAGATGATAGTTGACCCGCGCCTATCATTTAATGGGGCGGATTGCTAAGAAACTAGCAGATAGATACATATTTTTGGGTTTCTCATATAAATATGCAATACTTTAAATAAGCACAAGCAAAACATATAAAATATATATATGCCCAACGAACCCGATTCTGACTCTACGCTTGTTTCGGATGAAAATTCCCCTAGTTCGACGCCCTATAGCGCTGATCAAAAGCCACAAAATCCGGAATCTTTCCCGCCGGCTGTTAGTGGCCAGACTCCGCCGTCAGCGGCCCAAATCCTCGGTCATGATCAAACTGCCGCCGGACCGCTTGCTGGCCACGAACAACCCGTAGTTGGCCATTTTCCTATCCCCGACAACCAACCGGGTCCGTCTCCATTACCCCAGTCTTTAGGGAATGCTTCGTCAACTACTGTTTCGCCCTCCATACGGCCTGAACCTCTGGCAGCTTCAGCTCAACCCCAACCAGGGGCTCCGACAGCGCCCAACGCAGCAGTCCCCAACCCAGCCCCGGCTAATGATCTTGTCCTACCGCCATTACCGACTGCCACAGGTTCTGTTTCGCCTCCACAATCTAGCGTAGTTGTTTCTCCTTTCGGCTCCCAAGGAAATCCTGTCATAACCGGCACCGATAAGCCTAAAAAGGGCTTGTCCAAAAAGCTTGGCTTGATTATCGCCGCCGCCATTGTAGTATTGGGCGGTGGATCTGTCGCCGCTTACCATGAGTACCTAGCCAGCCCTAACGTTATCTGGTCACAAAGCCTTGGCAATATGAATAAAGGCTATTCGAACTTGATTGGCTATGTTAATACCCAGTCCAATATCCACTACCACGGCATTAAAGAGACCGGATCGGTTGATGTTACGGCTAGCGGGCAAAGTTATTCCGGCACTATGTCTTCTGAGACTTATGGCGTTAATTCGACTTCTTCGATAAAAGCCGATCTTGGCGTAGCTAATCTAGATCTAGAGGCTCGAACTGTGGCTGTTGCCGGCGCCAGCGAACCGGACGTTTATGTCCAACTTAGCGGCATAAAAAGCCTGGGCAGCTATCTTGGGGCGGATCTAACGCCGCCGATAGCCAGTTTAGATGGGCAATGGATACTTATTGACCACAATCTGTTGACAGATCTAGAAAATGAAGCAGTTAAATCCGAGAAAGCCCAAAGCAGCTCACCGACACTAACCTGGGCTGAAATTTATTCATTTTTACTGTCAGCCGGCAAAGTAAATAAGCAATACGTTTTTACAGCTAATCCGTCTACTGCAGTTATGACAGTTCTGAAAAAATATGGGACTGAGACCGTCGATGGCAATAAAACCTATCACTATAAAGTCGGTTTTGTTAAAGCCCACGTCAAGGCCTACATTACAGCTATGTGCACTGCTCTTCAGCAAAGTAATCTAGGCGGTTATATCAATCAGGTATCCGGCCAATCTGACGGCCTGTCGACGCAGTGCGTCAGTATGGAGAAAAGCACCGACCAGATCAAGGCCAGCGACACGATTGATGTCTGGGCCAACAAAGATAGTCATCTGATTTACAAAATTCGGATAAGCGATTCATCCAACCCGGCTGAAAACTTTACCGACATCGGGCTAAATTATAAGTCCGGTGATTCTTTTCCATTTTTCATAAGCGGCCAGGATAAAGCTGATTCTTCCACAACTACCTATTCAATAGTGGCAACACTTAATACCAAATCAAATACGCTCAGCACAACGATTCAGGTAAAAGATAACGACAGCTCGAGTCCGTTCAGCTTGACCGGTAATTTTTCATTCAAGCCGAATAATACAGCACTCAATATTAGCGTCCCGGCTGGGGCTGAATCGATAACAGATGTTCTGAGTAAGCTGGGGCTTAGCCAATACCTAACCGAACTCCAGTCTCTCGGCAGCAACTCCCAAACCGCTCTCAACCCAATTAATATATCTTCGTCTTTAAAGCTGGTCAGTCTTTTCGTTAAATAATAGAAACAGTTAATTCTTTACTGCTGAAACGCAAAGTGCCTCAAAAGGTTTAGCAGGATTCTGCATCCACCAGACACTGGCGGCGGCGGCCAGCTTAGCCAGATTCAATTGCCGCTTATCGGCGATTTTAGTTGTCGATACTTGGCCGCCGACAGCTACAAAAATTGTCTCATCATGCTCGACCAGTATATTTAAACTTTCTTTAGCGAGAGAGAATGCATGTATCAGTTCAACCATGTGCAATAAGTCCACCGAAGAAACCAGGGCTTGAGTAAAATGTTCACCTGTTATAAGTTTCTGCAGCTGCGAAAAGTTCAGGACTAGACTAGTTGCGGGGCGTTGGCATAATATGCTGCTCAAACTCTTGAAGTTATCTATAGTATCGCCGCTGACCACTAATTGGCCGTTGTATTTATGAATAAATTGTTCGAGCAAAATAGCTGTTTCGCTGTTATTACCAAAATCACCGGCTAACAACGCACAATCGGCCCAGTCGGCAGCTTCGGTTATTACGCCGAGAGCCTCGCTGCTCAAACCGCCAGCTGATGTCATGGGCGCAAATTCGGCTTCCGGGAAGACTTGGCCAACAGTCTTTTTTAATCCACTCGGTAAAATAACGCGGATACTGCCGCCGCCGGCTTTCAGTCCGGTGCCGTAAGCTTCTGCCGCCGCCGCAAAGCCGTGGATATTCCCGCCGACGATTAATAGTTTGCCGGCTTTGCTGCGCTGCTGTGGCTGGCTCCACAGCAAGTCCGGGTATAGCGGCTGCTCAGGAGTTTGTTTTTGCCAATAACTGCGGTCCACTTGAGTTCAACTTTCTACCACTGAGCGATGATGGCTCGCGTCACGTCATAATTCGACCGGTCGCTGCCGTGTCCGGCCACCGTCCAAATTAAAGTACTGGTTTTTATTGCCTGGTTCAGCTCATATGCCGTTTGCGGTGGACAGACAAAATCGTAACGACCCTGGACAATCCATACCGGCATATTTAGTTTATGGGCATTGCTTAGGATGTAGCGCTCGCTCATAAAGCACCTATTGGCAAAGTAGTAGACTTCTATGCGAGTCGGTAGCAGATCGAAGGTGTCGTAATCTTCCGGCGTCGTGCGGTCATCCAGCGACATCAGCGAGTTTTCCATATTGCAAAATGCATAGGCTGAGATTTTGGCCTCTTCTGGGTTGTCGCCTAAGATTCTGGCAATATGATAAGCCGACGGATCGGAGCGATGGCTGGGCGGTGTGTCTTGCAAATAGCGGGACCAGGTATCGGGAAAAAAGTTTTGAAATTGCCCCTTTTCAATAAATTGCAATTCTGCTTCTGAGCCCGTAAAGATACCCCTGATGGCCATGGCCTTAACCCGTTTGGGATACTTCAAGGCGTAAGCCAGTGCCAGGCACGAACCCCACGAACCGCCAACTAAGATACAAGATTTAATATCCAGGGTGACTAAAATCTTTTCAACGTCTTCGACTAAATACCCGGTAGTGTTGTGCTCGATTGAGCCGAATGGCGTACTGTGGCCGCAGCCGCGCTGATCAAAAAATATAACCCGCTGCTTGTCCGGATTAAACAGTAAACGATGGTTATCTTTGACGGAGCCACCCGGCCCGCCATGTAAAAACACGAAAATATTTTTGGCTTTGGGGTTACCCCAATCCTGGACATACAACTGATGTTCGTTGCCGACGTCCACGAAACGTTCCTGCAGAGTATATTTATCAGGCGTCATAGAGCTAGTTCAATACTTACTGGGCAATGATCGGAGCCCATAACCGTCGGGTGAATCTCAGCCGCCCGAATAAATTTTTTAAGAGTTTTTGACACTAGGATATAGTCCAAGCGCCAGCCGACGTTGCGTTGGCGGGCTTCGGCAAAATGACTCCACCAGGTATAGTAGCCGTTGCCCATGTAAAAAAGCCTGAAACTGTCAACAAAACCGGCTTTTGTGAATGCTTCAAAACCGGCCCGCTCCTCGGCCGTAAATCCTTTTTTGCCTTTGTTGGATTTGGGGTTGGCCAAATCATCCTCGGTATAGGCAACATTGAAATCGCCGCAAAAAATTACCGGTTTAGACCGCTCAAGTTCACGGGCGTAGCTTAAAAATGCCGGGTCCCAGTGCTTGGCGCGTAGTTCCAGCCGGCTCAAATCGTCCTTGGCATTGGGCGTATAAACGGTCATAACGTAGTAGCGGTCGTATTCAGCCACCATCACCCGCCCTTCCTGATTAGGGTTGCCGTAAACATCGCCGCTGACGCTGAATTTATTAATTATTGCCTCCGGTAAACCGTTGACGACGCTAATCGGCTTAACTTTGCTGAATATGGCGGTACCGGAGTAGCCGGGTTTATCGGCTGAGTTCCAAAATAGATGATAACCGGGCAAAGCCAGTTCAGCTTGAGACTCGGAAGCTTTAGTTTCCTGCAGGCAAAAAATATCCGGATCGTGCTCAGCAATAAAAGGCAGTAAAATATCTTTTCGCATAACTGCCCGGATGCCGTTTACATTCCAAGAATACAGCCTCAACATTGTTATACAGTATAGCCTTGCCTAACAGATTATGCTAGACTGATGGAAAATGTATAAACGCGTGCTGATTAAACTGTCAGGCCAGCAACTTGCCGGGAAATATGAAGGCGGCTTTGATGCCGATTTGGCTGGCTGGTTTGCCGAAGAGATTAAACCGCTGAACAAAAAAGGAATCCAAATAGTAATTATGGTTGGCGGCGGCAACATCGTCCGCGGTGCCCAAATTGCCGGACACGGTATCCAACGGGTCACGGCCGACCATATGGGGATGCTCGGGACGATGATCAACGCTTTGGCACTGACCGATATTTTTGAAGCTCACGGTGTTCCTACTCGCTGCCTAAGCAATATTTTCGCCGAACAAGTGGCTGAGCCGTTTGTTTATCGTCTGGCTCTTAAGCATCTTGATAAAGGCCGGGTAATCATCATTGCCGGCGGCATCGGCCGTCCTTATCTAACAACTGATACGGCGGCTGTCAGCCTGGCGCTGGAACTTGACTGCAACTTGGTCATGAAAGCAACTAAGTTTGATGGCGTCTACGAGCAAAACCCATCAACTAACAATAAAGCCAAAAAATTTGATCATCTGACCCATCAGCAAGCTGTCGAGAACAGCAATATTAAAGTTATGGATCAAGCTGCTCTCGGGCTGGCGATGGAGCACGGGATGGATCTGATAATATTTGATGCCCTGGGACCGAATAATATAGCTAATGCCATCAGCGGTCTGCCGGTCGGCACCAAAATATCTAATTAAGACTGCTTTTAATGTAGGTTTTAGACGAGTTTTTAATAAGGCTGGCTACCAGCGTATAGTGCTGGCAAATTCGGGCAACGTTATCGCAAACACCGCCGTCGGCAGCCGTGACTTCATAAGCGTAGAAATTGGCTTTCGGGATAGCGACCAACGTTTCCGTTTTGCCGGCCGGGTCTTTCAATGTCGCCGGGTTTAAATTAGGCATATTTTTAGTCAGCCAGGTGGCTGAGTTCATGTCGGACAAGGTCGGGTACTGGGAATTGTCGACGTAATAAGCTTCTAGGTTTTTATAGATTTTATCGATAGAGTTTTCCCGGGCCTGATTATTCTGGTTGGTGTGGACGCTGGTATAAGCCGTAAAAATAATCGCCAGTAATATACCGATAATCACCAGCACCAAAACTAGCTCAATAACCGTGAAACCGGACTGGGAGTGTTTAGTTTTGGTCAGATTTGAGTAGAGTTTTGAAAGCATCTGTTTGAATTATATCACCGCCGCCAGCAGCAAATCATTGTCAGCTGGTTCTGTGGTGGTAGAAAATACTGTTTTAGCGGTCGACACCGATTACCCGTACTGGCTGGGAATGATCATCGATTAGGAATAACTGGTGGCCGACAACTTCACCGACGCCAAATCTAAAATCAGCCGAGGGGTTGGTTATTGTATCGAGCACTCCGTAAACAGCATTAAGGTCTTCGGGCGGAATGGCATCTTCCAATCTGGCTAAACCTTGATCGTAGCGCGCTAAGCCTTCAGCATCGTGTGATGGTATGTGAAAATTAGTCGGTGATATCATGAAATCTCCTAGTTAAGAAATTTAACTTTATAGCAATATAAGAAATCAGTAAAATACTAAAACTTAACCCGTTGGCCGGATCGTTGTGCTTGGTTTATTTTGCCCAGCGCTGTAATTTAGGGACGCCGTTGCTCATCATGCCGGCCATAAAACCGGGGAAGCCCATTTCCTTGAGCTTATCTTTGCAAAATTTCTGCATTTCAGCGGCGGTGCAGTCTTTAGTAAAGACACCTTTTTTGTAGCATAAGCTGCAGTACAGCAATGACTTTGTGTCGTCGGCATTGGTGCCGCCGCCTTCTTTATCGCGCTTCATTGGCATGCCGCAACTTTGACACATTTTGTTTGGTTTCATTAATTTCTCCTTAGTTTATATTATGGACGGAAGACTGGGATTTGAACCAGCCACAATATATTACCATATGATTTTCGGACTCGCTTCATGTTAGCTTACATATCACCACTGTAAAAATGAAATTTTGGCATAAGCCCACCTTGTCATCGGCCAAGGTTTAAATTTACGCCTTATGCATGTAGGCTCGCACGGTAAGAGGAGCGAATACCGCCACCACTATTGCTGCACCAAGCAGACAGTACCAGAAATCGTGGCCGATAATGCCTTGATTTGCTAGCTCGCGTACTGCAGATACCAGATGAGATATCGGGTTTACCTTAACAAATGCCTGTAGCCACCCAGGCAAGGTTTTGATCGGTATGAAGGCGTTACTTAAGAAAGTAAGTGGAAATAGAACCAAAAACCCAATACCTTGGACACTGGATGCGGTACGGGCAATCATGCCGATAAAAGCAAAAACCCAACTAATGCACCAAGCGACTAAGACTGTTAGTAAAGCACCACCTACTAAGTAGTCGAAGCCACCACCGGGTCGCCAACCAATTATATAGCCCATCAACAAAGTAAGTACCGTCGCAATACAATAGCGAATGATATCGGCTAGTAGTGCGCCAGCCAATGGCGCGATACGCGACATTGGCATGCTGCGGAACCTATTAAATACGCCCTTATCCATATCTTCGCGAATCTGTACCCCCGTAACCAGTGTTGTGGTTAATACTGTCATGGCCAGAATACCTGGGATAATAGTCGGCAGATAATTGTGTACGTTGCCGGCAATAGCTCCGCCAAAAATGTACGTGAACATGAGGGTAAAGATAATCGGCTGAATAGTGACATCGGAAAACAGTTCGGGGTTATGGCGCATTTTATATAAGCCACGGTATGCCATGACTAATGAATCATGGATAACCTGTCGCAGACTTATATGATTTTTCAGCTGGCGCTCTCTAGCAGGTATGATCCGTTTAGTATTATTCATGATCAGCCACCTCTACTTTTTCTTTGGTGTCATGGCCGGTAATTGTTAGGAACACCTCGTCTAGCGTTGGTTTCTGGACGCTGACTTCAGCGACGCGTATGGCATTCTTACGTAAGTCTATAAGTAGGTCAGTAATGCTTTCCGCGTCAGCCATTGGTGCGGTTATAAGCATAGGTTCTATGATTTGGGCTTTAGTTTTTAGCACTGTCTGCACCACTTTTAGTGCTTTTTCGACATCTTTTTGGTTAGCTAGCTGTAACTGTAAAGTTGCCAGACCAACAGAATCTTTGAGATAGTTTGGCGTGCCTTCAGCTACAACCTTGCCGTGATCGATGACCGCTATACGGTCGGCTAATTGGTCAGCTTCATCTAGGTATTGAGTCGTCAGTAGCACTGTAGAGCCAGCTGATACTAAACCTCGAATCGTGCCCCACATTTGGTTGCGAGTGCGTGGATCAAGTCCGGTCGTCGGTTCGTCGAGAAAAATAAGTGGTGGTTGGGCAATAAGACTGGCAGCTAGATCAAGGCGCCTGCGCATACCACCTGAAAAATATGCGAGTGGACGTTTAGCAGTTTCGGTTAAATTAAACTCTTCAAGAAGTTCAGCTGACTTTTGTTTGGCCTGTTTTCGACTAAGCCCCAAAAGGCGCGAAAAAATTACCAGATTCTCGGTTGCCGACAGAACTTCATCAACTGAGGCAGACTGACCGGTGAGACCAATTAGTTGACGAACAATTTGTGCTTCCCTTTGTACGTCATGGCCGAATATTTTTGCTGTACCTCCATCGGCTTTAAGCAGAGTCGACAATATATTTATAACTGTAGTTTTACCAGCACCGTTTGGGCCGAGTACACCATAGATGCTACCCTCAGGTACTTGCAGATCAACGCCATCAACAGCATGATTATCGCCAAATACTTTAACTAGTCCCCTGGCATCAACGGCTAGTTCCGATTCCTTGTGCTGATTAACCATACGCTCATATCCCTTAACGCTGTTAAATAAAGTTATTCTTAATTTAACACTGTTCAATAAGCGAGTCAAGTGCTATACTCCCAGATATGAGAGAAGATAGGTACGCCAAGCAGCTTGCCCGACTTGAAGAAATACAGCATCGTTCCGAGGAACGACTGATAGCTCAGCATAGGCGTGTTGACGAACGATTTGCACGTGCTCGACAGCGAGTAATGGCTAGCGAGAGTGATCCTAGTGCTGAACAGCAACGTATTGTTGATGCTGCGCTTGAACTGCTCGATGAAGTTGGCCTAAACGAGCTGTCTCTCCGTAAAATAGCTACAAAGCTTGATTTTAAGGCGCCAGCTCTGTATTGGTACTTCAAGAGCAAGGGCGTACTGATCGACTATATGGCAGAAGCTATACTGCAGACTGAATTTAAGCACATAAAACCTAGGCCAGATAACTTGCCTTGGCAAGATTGGCTCGTTGACGTATGCAAGCGCTTGAGTCAAGCTATGCATTCCAGGCGAGATGGGGCGCGTATTGTGGCAGGCGCTCATCTGTACCCGGCTGTTACCTTGCTAAGGATATATGAAGCTACTATAGAGACTTTAATTAATGCCGGACTTGATCCGCAGAGGGCATATCTTATTACCACCACAGCTATTCTTCTGACGTTCGGTAGAGTAATTGAAGAACAATCTTCGCTTGGCTCCGAGGACGCAGCTAGTGAGGCTCTTAAATGGATACAAAATGAATTCCCCAGAGTTGCTGACAGTATCAAACGAAGAACAGAAGACGTTAAGCATGGCTATGATGAATTTGAGGAGTCGCTTCGTCTATTTATCGGTTATCCGCAAAGATAGCCTCTCAAAGGAACAGGATTCGAACCAAGAAAGCGTAAAAGTTCCACAAACTATCTGGCGGAAGGGGTGGGATTCGAACCCTCGCGGGAGCTTGCACCCCCCCTAACGATTTAGCAAACCGTCCCCTTCAACCACTTGGGTACCTCTCCTTGAACTGAAACCATTATATAGGTTGATTTGTTTCTAAAGAAACTTTAAATAGGTTTCAGTATACATTTACTATTTATACATGAGTCTAATACAACTTGAAATTACAGAATAATCAATTTTCTAGGACGATTGATCGGGCCTCAAGGCTTTGGTTATCCTTGCGCCTAGGTCTTTTTGATAAGTTAGCTCATCTGCCAGTAATGAATCCGGGTCTGAGCCTGATTGTCTAACTTTATTCATTAGATTATTTCGTCTGGCTGTAGCGACGCCACCTCTCACATTGCTGAATATTAAGCCCAGTTGTTTACTGAGTTGTTGGCGCTGTTCAGCTGTAAGAGCTTCATTAACTGCAAATACTGCGTCAAGCACCTTGGTTGCGTATTCGACATTCTCTTCAGCCATCTCTTTAGGCAAAGGGCTTGGTTCTATATTTGGTTCAGAACTATCACCTTGACTCTCACCGTGACCGCGAGTCATCAGACCTGCAAGTTCAATGGCTAAAGGGTATGCTTGGATGGTACCGCTTGTTTCAGGTTGGGGTTGGGTGGTGTCGCCTGTTTCGCTCATGATGTTTTCTATTTCCTTTGTATTTTATTAATCACTAATAGACTAGTGCTTAAATATTATGCTGTCAACGCATTCACACAGACAAGTTAGTAATAAAAGTATACTGGCGGAAGGGGTGGGATTCGAACCCACGCCAATATATTAACATCGTTTTTTTTCGGACTCGCCCTATGCTAGCTTACATTTGACCCCTGTCAAAATGATTCTATGGGGCATTATTCCATTAATCTAAGGCAATCATTGTGGCACAAGGTAGTCCGAGAAGTCAGAGACGCTATAGCTAATATATAAGTGTAAATATAGACTTGCTAACTTTATAACGTTTTGATATACTTATAAAGTTATGAATTACTCAGGTCAGTTAAAAGCAATATTGCAGGCTAGCGGCTGGTCTCAGGAAGAGCTAGCTCGACGTTTAGGTGTGTCCTTTGTGACACTTAATGCCTGGGTTAATGCGAGAGCCAATCCTCGTAAAAAAGCTACTGAAGATATAAGGTTACTATACTTTGAGGTTTTGGGTTCAGATAGTTTAGATATCGGAGCACTCGAAGAGCTAATAGATAAGGTTAAGTATCTAAAAACTACTGTGCAAGAAGTTATAGATAATGAAGAAGTTTTAAATAGGCTGATTCTAAACCTCACTTACCACACCAATACTATTGAAGGCAGTACTATGACGTTAGATGACACTAAAGAGGTGTTATTCAATAACAAAATTCTGACAAACCGGACTCAGGTTGAACAGGCTGAAGCCCGCAACCATAAAGCAGCACTGCTATGGATTCTTGACGAACTTGAAAAGAAAGATTTTGTAATTAGTGAGGACTTAATAAAAGGTTTAAATCTTCGTCTTATGAATGGCATTATCACAAACGCTGGTCAATACCGCAACCATAGTGTTCGCATCATGGGCACTCATGTTACTGTCTCTAACTTTCTAAGGGTGCCGGAGCTTATGGAAGAGCTAATAGATAACCTAAAGAAGCCTTCTAAAGATTTGATTGCATTGATGTCAACTACACATGCCACATTCGAAAGAATTCACCCTTTTAGCGACGGTAACGGTCGAGTAGGCCGACTTTTAATGCTTGCTCAGGCTCTTCAAGCTGGCTTTGTGCCGCCTATAGTGCTTAAAGAAAGAAAGTACGCCTATTACAAGTACCTTGAACTTGCCCAAACCAATGATAATTCAATGCCTTTACAAATATTTGTTGCGGAGTCGATGATTACCGCAGATGAATTGCTTTTTGATTCATAGAAAAAATAGATGGGACTCGAACTGGTACACAAATAGCAACTTCTATAGAGAATGTAGAAAAGTTCCACAGTTTAGGGGCTTTAAGGCGTATTTACGCAGTTCCAGACCCAAGTGGGGTTAGCTAAAAACTAAGCCCTTGAGACAAAAACAGGGCTTTTAACAAACCCCGCCTACCTCTTTCATTGTCTTTGACCTCTTGAAAAAGTTCCATAATCTATCTGGCGGAAGGGGTGGGATTCGAACTAGCCACAATATATTGCCATATAGTTTTCGGACTCGCCCTATGCTAGCTTACATTTGACCCCTGTCAAAATGATTCTTTTGTTCACCGTAGACGTTATCGCAACTGGACTAACAACCCAGGCCTATTTCGTGGCATCGATTATATATAAACCAGGAATGGAGGCTTCTAAGATATGATCATCGCTTGTAATAAGTGTCATGTGTTTTGAAACAGCCTGAGCAACAATTGCGATATCAAAGGGGTCTGCTTGTGGTAAGTTTTGCTGGTTAACAAATTGTCTGGCTGCCAAGGTATCATACCGTAATTCAAGCAATCTACTTTCCGAAATTTCTTTATCTACTGCATCGAAATCAATTTTTAGTTTACCGAGCCTTACCTTGATACTACACTCAAGCAAACTTAGGTTTGATATAAAAACGTTATTCCCGGGGTTGGCAATATCCACCCTTGCTTTGTTCCCAAGTCTTTTGTCATCAGCAACCCACCATATAAATGCATTGGTATCCAGCAATATAGTCATCACAAATCACTTTTTATTACCGACACTATCCCATAGTGCTACCATTGGCTCGTCAAAATCATCACTGACCCAAACTTTGCCTTTGAGGGCCCCTGGTAGGCGAGGATTTTTAGATTGCTGTAGCGGCACTAGTTTAGCGACTGCTTTACCGTGTTTGCCCAGTAGTATTTCCTTACCACCGACTGCCTCCTCAAGGTATCTGGAGTAATGCGTTTTGAAGTCATGTACGTTTATAACATCGCTCATAAGTCTATAGTAGCAAAACGGACTAAGTTAGTCAAGTGTATATTAAAACCCCCCTTAACCATAGGGGTTTTAATACAAGTGTTATTGGAGGGCCAAGTGAGGTTCTCGAACCATTTCAGGATATAATCTTGCTTAAGTTTCAGCGTAATCAACCCCATCAGTGTAGATAAATTCGTTGTCCCTGGGCCGCATAATTTTTCCATCTTTTAGTAATTAAACATCAACATCTATGGCGGAGAGGACAGGATTCGAACCTGCGAGAACCTTGCAGCTCAACACACTTTCCAGGCGTGCGCCTTAAACCAACTCGGCCACCTCTCCATGATTTTTTATTATAAGCAAATTTTACAGCAAAAAACACCTTGCTACCATATATATAACAGGATTAAACTATCGCTACGATGGCAATGATAGAAATTCGCGATATTTGCAAACTGTATGGTTTCGGCGAAGCCACGACTTTGGCTTTGGACGAGGTTAATTTGTCAATTGAAGAAGGCGAATTTGTAGCTATCATGGGTCCCAGTGGCTGCGGCAAATCGACGCTGATGAATATTATCGGCATGCTCGATAGTCCGACCAGCGGTGTCTATAACCTTAGAAGCCGCTCATCAGCCAAACTCAGCCCCAACCGTTTAGCCAAAATCCGCCGCGATGAAGTCGGCTTTATTTTCCAGTTCTATAACCTCTTGCCTAACCTGACTGTGATTGAGAACGTTGCTTTGCCGTTATTCTACCGGGGTGTTAGTTATGTCCGGCGTCTAAAAGCCGCCAGCGAGATGCTGGAGCGGGTCGGCCTAAAGGAACGCGAGTATTACTTTCCGCGCCATCTTAGCGGCGGCCAGATCCAATCAGTCGCTATTGCCCGGGCCCTGATAAATAATCCGCGGATTATTATTGCCGATGAGCCGACCGGTAATTTAGACAGTGCTTCCAGCCGGGTAATTCTGGAACTGCTGAGCGAGATTCATAAATCCGGTCGTACCATCTTGCTGGTTACTCATAATCCGGAAATTACCCGCTATGCCACCCGAGTTGTCTATATGCATGACGGCACCATCATCCAAGATGAGCAAACCACTATTGGCGATGTCGCTCCGACAGCTCGCCGGGAAATGTATCGGCTGACGGCTAAAACCGAAGAAGATGATTTGGCTGGTGTGTCAGCATTAATGAATCTGACAGCCGACAGTGAAACTATTCCCAAACCGCGGCGACATCCCAAGAAAAAAGTCAAACACGTCCATAAGCCCAAGAAAGCTAAGCAACGCCGAAAGGTTAAGCAATGAGCGGCGCTGTATCCAAAGCTGATGTTATCATTGCCCTAAACCGGGTGCGCTCAACCCGCTGGCGCAGTTTTTTGACCGTGCTCGGCGTTATAATTGCCATCAGTTCGGTAATTACTATCGTCAGTATCGGCGAGGGTATCAAGCATCAGGTAACCAATCAGGTAAACGGACTGGGCAAGGATCTGATTACGGTCCGGCCCGGTACCATCTCGTCTGATGTTGATTTGGCCGACTCTCTTCAGTATCTCAATCTCATTTCCGGTCAAAATGCCAGCGGCCTGCTAACTGATCAGGATATTCAGACGATTGAATCGGTCAAAGGTGTTGGTCCGGTGGCGCCACTGACGATTATTCCCGGCGCAGTGTCGGCATCGCCGGTCAAATTGTCTAATCCGCTGGTCATTGCTACAACTAACAATATCGGCCAGCTGCTTAACCAGTCGCTGCAGTACGGCGGCATGTACGACAACAGCGGCGACGGCAATGTAGCCGTCCTGGGACAGGGCGTGTCGAACCGATTGTTCCCTGGCCAAGTTCCACTAGCTCAAACATATACTTTTGCCGGTCAAACCTTTACTGTCCGGGGAGAGTTTAACGGCTTTAATTCTCCGCCGTTATCAATCAGCGCCGATTTTAATGACGCAATTTTTATTCCCTTCTCGCTAGCGACGCAGTTTGAAAATGGCAGCGTGCCGATCTATGAAATTCTGGTCAAACCGGCTAACCCCAACCAAACCAATGCGCTGGCGGCTGCAATCAACGCCGCTCTGCTGTCAGCTCATGGCGGCGTGCAAAACTTCACCGTCTTGAAGCAAAGCCAAACCCTGACCATCACCAATGGCATCCTTAACCTATTAACTGAGCTAATTGCCGGCATTGCCGCCGTATCATTGCTGGTTGGCGGCATTGGTATTATGAATATTATGATTTTGTCGGTGACTGAACGGACCCACGAAATTGGCATCCGCAAAGCTGTTGGCGCCACCAGTAAACAAATCTTAGGCCAGTTTTTAGTGGAAGCCATTATGCTAAGCCTGATCGGCGGAGCGATTGGCGTCATTGTCTCGTTGATAATTAATGCGGTACTCAGAGTCCTGACTAACCTCCAGCCGGTGCTGGACTGGAAAGTAATGGTCGGAGCAACCCTAATATCGCTAACAGTCGGAATTATTTTTGGCATTGCACCGGCTGCTAAAGCAGCCCGCAAAACACCGATTGAAGCGCTGCGCTTTCAATAGCTAACTAATGAGAACGGTTTTAGTGAAATCTCGATGATAATTATTGGGCGCAAGCGGCGGTGGAAACCGGGGCTGGATTAGCTTCGGCTTGGTGAAGTTCGCTGACTACTTGTTTCATTGTTAGGGCGTAGCCGACCTGGTTATAGGTTGTCGACTGAGCGAAGACTATGCCGATAACTTGACCGTTGGCAGTTGCCAGCGGACCGCCGGAGTTGCCCGGGATAACGGTGGCTTTGATCTCGTAAATCTGACGCTGGGTATTGCCCGTGCCGTAGATGTTATTACCTTCAGCTAAGAACTGGTCTAGCACAACTGCCGGATCGGCCGTGAAGCCACCGCCGCCCGGGTAGCCCATGACTACTGAGCTGGTACCGTTAGCGATAGCTGAACTGTTAATAGTCAGCGGCTTACCGGCTAGATCATTAACCTGCAACACGGCGAAGTCTAGGTTGGGGTCAAACCAGATAACGCTCGCCCGGTGTTCGCCGTTGCTGTCAATTACGTAGGGCTTGTCAATGCCGGCGACGACGTGAGCGTTTGTGGCGACCAGGTCACTGCTAACAACAAAACCCGAACCCTCGACGATCCCGCCGCAGCCAATGCCTTCAATTTTTACGACTGATGCCTGATCGGCGTTAACGGCGCCGGCAAATTGGATTGGTGTTGGTGTCGGCGTATTTAGATTTAGCGGTACCGGTTCTTGGCCGCTAAAGACGATCGGAAAGCCGTTGGGGTCGATATCGTGACTCAAATCAGCAATAACGTTGGGGGCTGACGGTAAGTGCCGGTCGATGAACTTTATAACCGAACTGCTGCGGATGTCTGTTTGCAGGGTGGTATAAGGCAGGCGGACTAAAATGGCGGCTGCCAGCCAAACCGCGGCCAGCAGTGTAACGACACCGACAACCGAGCCGATAACCCGGTCGATAACATCACCATCATGATTTCTAGATAGTCTAACTTTTAGGACCAGGCCGACATACTCACCTGCCCCCAGCAGCAGCAGCGCCACCGTCAGCGTGCACAGCAGAGCTACCCATGACCGGGATTGGGTAGTATGGGCATAACGAATCAGCCAATGGCTTAACCAGGTACCCAGCAGCAGGCCGCCGAAAAATCCGACAGTTGAAAAGACTTGACGGACGGCCCCGATTTCCAAACCACGGGCGAACGACACGATTATGAAGATGATTATCAGAAGGTCTATTAAATGCATATAATTTAAATTTTAGACAAACTTATTGTAACAAATATTAGCTTAACTTCTTTGCCAAAAGCTGGTCAGCTTGAATTTTTGCTGGGCATGAAAAACCAGTACGAAAATAAACAGCAATCCCAGCACTATGATATAGACACCGCGATCGATCAGACTGCTGGTTAAGATAACAGATGTTGGTATGCGGTGGATTCGACGCGACAGCAGCAGGAATGACTCGCGGATACCAATTGCTCCTGGAGTCAGCGAAACAAACAAGGCGAAGTTAGCGGCTCCGGCGTAAGCTACTGCCTGACGGTAACTAACGTGATGATTAATAACGTGAATCTCTATGAAATATATCAGCGAGATAAGGAATAGCTGGGCGGTAGTGGCGGCCAGCAAAATAGCCAGATTGGCCGGTTTTAGATTCAGCTGCGACAGCGACTGGCGTTTGTGGTCAATTCGGCGGTACCAGAAAATAATCAGACTGGACAGCCCGACGACAATAAAAAGCATTAATGTTATCTGCCACCAGCTAAGCCTCCCCATGCTCAGAAAAACAGCGCTGATAAGCGCAAAAAAGCCATAATAAATCAATGAGGCCATAGTGTAGTCGCGGATTCTAACCTGGTGTTTAGTTTTTAAATATACGGCCCGCACGCCTGGCCCGCTTTGTAGCGGTCCAAAAAAATTAGCCAGGGTTGAGTACATCGTCAGTACCATGTTTTCGCGGAACGGTATTGTTTTATTGCATAGTGCCAGCGTGGCCGCATATACCGCTGCCAGTACTAGTAGCATCAGCAGATATAAACCGATCAGAAGCAACACCGTCATCGGCGACAAGTGTTTTAGGCTGCGCAGATACTGCGGGTCGTGAACAAAGAAAGCCGTGAACAGCCCGATGGTTATAACGATAATAGCCGAGGCCACAGCTATGCGGGTACTTTTTTTGCTAAGCTGCAGTTGGATAAATTTGACCAATCTCATGCCAAACTTAGCTTATCACAGACCAGGGTGGCAATTTGACTTATATTGAGCTGGTCTTAAGGCTGTTTAGTGGCGAGTGGATCGTTCGCCTGTCTTAGCCGTAGCTGTTTTTGCCATTCCAGCCACGTCAGCACTACGACCAGTACGTCAAAAACTGTTAGCAGACTCATACCTAAGCTCAGATGGTTAACCAGACTATATATTTGATAACCGATGAACAATATTATTACGGCCATAAATATCGGATAGGCCCACAACTTGTTCATTAGCACTAAGATGACCAAGACGACTTTGACCACACCGTGAATCAGCAGATAAAGCGCGCCCAGCAGTGTCGATTTAGCTAGACTATGAGTGGAGTTAATAAGATAGGAGCTAATGGCTGTCTGATTGTTGAATAAGTGATGGGCGATGTCGAGTCCCCACTGGCTGATGGTAGCCGGGCGAATGAGCAGGAAAAATATACCACCAATAATTTCCAGCAGCGAATCCAGTCCTTTTAGAATGACGGTGATTTTAAAAGCTTCATCTAAACGGGTATGCATAAGTATAACTCTAGCATGATTTTACTGACCTTTCTCCTGCCATAGAAAGCTATAATTAAAAATATTAGCTAACTGCTAATTGGAGTGAAGATCAAGCCAAGCGGCAATCTTGTCAATTTTCAAATGTTGCGTTGCAATTTCAATAGCAAAAATCTCAAGTTCTTTGGGCTTTGCATTCAGAGCATGGCCATTGCGAGATAAAAAGATTCCAGAAACTATTACAGCCGTTCGCTTATTCCCGTCATTAAAAGGATGATCACCTATAGTATTCCTTAAATAGACTGCAGCTTTTTCATATAGTGATGGGTATTGCTCCTTGCCATACAATATCTGTTTAGGAGCTTGGACTAATGACTTGAGTCGGCCTTCATCTCTAACGCCATGGCTTCCACCAAAGTCCTCAATTATTTGAAAATGTAGACGTAAAATCTCCTCCAGGGTCAAATAGTTAGCTTTCATTTCTCTGAAAGATTTTTGAGGGTTTGGCCATATTTACTTACAAAATCATCATACTCTTGCAATAATTTCTGGTGTTGATCTTGTGCTTTAATGAGTTCAACTTTAAGTTTAAGCATATCTCCACGCTTAGCACCGAGTCTTGCAATATCCTTTTTTGATAAAGTCACGCCTTCGCTCGAACCAATTTGGATAATTTTTTGCACAGTTTCAATCATACTATCATTATAATTATATTATAATTATTGTCAAGCTGTTAATTGGCGAATTTCCTTATCGTCGCAGTCTACATCCTATCAAAAGTTCCATATTGGAACTGCTCACCTCTGCCAAATAAAAATACCCCTGAACGGCCAGGGGTATTTTCTGCGAATGAACTGTTTATTTGTCCATCAGGTGGCGCAGATGAACTGAATTGGACAGCTGCATAGCACCAGCCACAATGGCGTACAGACCGAGCAGCCAAACGAAGTCTACTCCGTGGACTGCCTTCTGAAACAGGATGACGATGCCGACTACGACTGCGAACAGACTAGTCAAAGCCATAAACATCTTGCTGGTGTTGGTGGTCTTTTCAACGAAGACTCGGACACCATCGATAACTCCCCGGGCAATTAAGACAAAGCCGATCAGAAGAATGATCGTTTCAAAAGCCAGCGACGTGTGGCGCAGCAAGTAAATACCGACGCCAAGCTCAAATAGACCGAGGGCGACCGGCAGATACCAGGTCATACTGTGCTCGAAATCCCATACCCCGCTCATCGCCGTAACGATTCCGCTGACCAGGACGAAAGACCCGAACAGATAGACCAATATTAATATAGTTAATGATGGCCAAAAAACGACGGCAATACCAAATAGTATGGTAATGATACCGCGCATTAGCCAAGCTCCCCAAACTTCTTTGGTGAGTGCGTTAGTGCTCATGACACCTACTCCTTTATTTATAACTTTATAATCTCCCTAAGTTCGGACTCTGTCAATATTGTGGCGTCGCCTGACTATGTACTTGAGACAAGTAGGTAGTTATCGTACAAAAGCCGGATATTGATTAATGCCCTAATATATTATATAATGTATTTATGCTACCCAAAGTTCACCAAATCAATGACATTCCTTTAGCCAATCGAATGGCGGAAGCTGAAAGGCCGTTTCGAGAACCTGGCACCTTAACAACGAGCCCTGATTCACTTAACCAGAATATAAATGACCGTCTTGCTAATCAAGCATCCGATCAAGTCCTAGCAGACTATATTGATAATCATGCATTTCCAATTCGCTTATCTAGCGAGCGGTTCGTATCAAGTTGTGCAAACCCAGATATAGTTTGGAATTTTTTTACTAAAACTGTCGCCAGAAATCCCGATATTCCGCTCCGTTTAATTTTTGGTGGAAATGGTATGGAGGGGGATTTAAAACAAACGGTTAGTTGGCTTGATGATAACAACATTAATAGCATGGCCGCTAGAGCAATTAGAAAAATTTATCAAAAAAAATTAGACAATTTATAGTCCAATCACATTATTACTTGCTTTCAAGGGATACTTGCTGCAAGTATATAGTTGCC
>DATKGL010000002.1:0-4779 GCA_035510795.1 Patescibacteria group bacterium | reverse complement strand
CATGGTTTTGATTGGAGCTGATCTTAACCGAAGAATGTGTACTGGTATGAAAAATATCATTTTGGAAGGTCATGTTATTCCTCAGGCCGACAAATAAACCGGCTGACAGCAAAATAAGGATAGCCAAGGCACTGCCAAAGCAAAGCGCTAGGCGTTTGTTCCACTTAAAACTCAGCACAGCTATCGTTAGAAGGCTCAGCCCAAGCCCGATCCAGGCGCTGCGTGAATAGGTAAAGAACAAATCAATTAAGCCAGCCAGAATTAACAGCCCATATTTCAGTTGTTTGGTTCTGTCCTTAGCCCGGATCAACAACACGGAACTCAAACTGATTATTAAAACTAGATAAGCCCCAAACGGGTTGGAGCCTCTTAAGGTAGAGAAGACGCGCAAGTAATGAAGACTGCTGTTTACAGTTTCATATGGAAGAATGGTGGATGAGTTATAGCCAAAATGACTCAGGAAGTCCATCGGTAGGATGAAGTGCTGAAATAGACCGAGAAATATTACAACGCCGGCCGGAATCAGTACCAACATTTGCCAGTGCTTGATCAGCCAGTCTGAATAACTGGCAATAATCAGACAAACAATAAAAAATAGCAGGAACCGTAGGTCGACATCAAGCCCGTAGCCAAGTGCTTTATGGCTGACATCGTGCCTGGCTAGCGCTACCAGCCCCAGACCGATTTCTAACAATACATATGCGGCTATCAACCAGACAATATGCTGTTTTACCAAGTTTTTACCAAGTTTAGAGTGTTTGAATAAGCTTAGCAGAGCCACAAAGGCAGCAATAACCACGAGGGCATCTTCGGCCAAGCGCCAAGTCGTATAGTGGCCAGCTAAACTGGCCAGCCAGACAGTTAAGAAGGCCGCAAACGGCACCCAGACCAGCAAAACTGCAGTAATTATATTTAGAGCCGGGCTAAGTTTGGGGCGAATTGTCTGAACCATAAATGCTACAATCTAGTATAGAGAATTATCCCTCGATTCAATATGAAAAATAACTCTTCACTCATATATAACGCATGCTTGGTGGTGAGTGACGTCTTAGCATTAATTTTGGCTTTCATCAGCGCTTTCTTCGTCCGCAGCCATTGGATTCATACGGCCGTAGCTCATCCGATACACGTTGAAACCTATCTGTTAATTTTTTTGTGCTTGCTGCCATTTTGGATTATCATGTTCGCTCTGATCGGCCTATACAACAGCAATATTTACGAGAACCGGTTCAGAGAGCTGGGGCGGTTATTGATCGGCTCGTTTATCGGCATGCTGTTTGTAATTTTCTGGAATTTCGTGTCACTTAACCCGATCTTCCCTGCAAAACTAGTGCCAATTTTCGGATTCATTTTTGGTTTTATCTTTCTGGTGCTTTTCCGAAACCTGCTACGTTTTTCCAAAACAACTCTGTTCCTGTATAAAATTGGCCTGACGGATGTTGTGCTGGTCGGCAATACACCCATGACCGAGGAGCTGACTCGTTTATTGAAAAACTCGCAACAGTCAGGTTACCGGGTTGTTGGTGTGGTTGGCAGCAACTTAACGACAAAAAAATATCCTTTGATCAAACTGTTTGATAATTTTAGCGAGGCGATCAAACGCATTAATGCTGACCATATTCACGGCATCATTCAGACTGAACTTTATGCCGATGAAGCAAGAAACCGGGAGATATTGGAGTTTGCCCAGTCCAACCATATTTTGTATCGTTTTGTGCCTGGAAATTCCGAACTGTTTGTCGGTAATATCGAAGTAGAATTGTTCCGCGCATCCATCCCGGTAATAACCGTCCGCCAAACCGCCCTGTTCGGATGGGGCAGAATTGTAAAACGGCTGTTTGATCTAACGCTTGGCTGGATCTGTTTTATTATTGCCCTGCCAATAATGTTTGTCGTGGCTATCGTAGTTAAGCTATCCAACCCACGGGCAAGAACTTTTTACAAACAAAAACGCCTGACCCGGTTTAACCATAAGTTCAATGTCTATAAATTCAGGACGATCAAGCCGCAGTACAATGATCTGACTCCCGAGGAAGCATTCACGAAAATGGGACGGACTGAGCTAATCAAGCGCTACCGCGACAACAGCGACCAAATTCCCAATGATCCGCGTTTCAGTTCATTGGGGCGGTTTTTAAGACGGACTAGTTTGGACGAATTGCCCCAGTTGTTAAATGTCGTCAAGGGTGACATCAGTCTGGTCGGACCACGAGCACTAGCCGTCTATGAACTCGATGAATTTGAGAAAAAGAGCCTGATATTAAGCGTAAAATCGGGGCTCACCAGTCTGGCTGTAGTCTCCGGCAGGCGCGATTTGAGCTTTGACGAAAGACGAAAACTGGATATGTATTATGTCCAGAACTGGAGCTTCTGGTTGGATCTGACCATTCTGGCAAAAACTGTCAGGATAATTCTAAGTGGCAGCGGATCACGGTCTTAATGAAAGTAGCTATTGTCTGTGACTGGCTGACAAATATCGGCGGAGCCGAACGGGTAGTACTCGAGTTGCACAAGCTGTATCCAAAAGCACCGATTTATACGTCGCAGTATGATCCCCAGGCAATTGATTGGTTCAAAGATGCCGACGTCAGAACCCTTTGGCTGCAGCACCTGCCAAAATCTATCCGTAAGTTTCTGCCGATACTCCGGGCTTGGTCCTTTAGTCATTTGGATCTGAGCGATTATGATTTAGTTCTTTCTTCAAGCAGCGCCGAGGCTAAGGCCGTTAAAACCGGTGATAACACCGTTCATGTCTGGTATTGCCACGCCCCAACCCACTATTATTGGATGCGCTATGAAGACTACTTAAAAGATCCGGGGTTCGGAGCATTTGACTGGCTGGCCAGGATCGGCCTTAAAATCACAGTCGGACCGATGAGATGGTGGGACCGCCGGGTTGCCCAAAGACCGGATTATATTATTGCCAATTCAACCTTTACGCAGTCGAAGATAAAAAAATACTATGGCCGGGAGGCACAGGTTATCCACCCGCCGGTCGCCATCGACCGTTTTAAATCCGAACAGGCGCATGAACGCCGCGGTTTTGTGGCAATTGGCCGCCAAACGCCTTACAAGAAAATTGACCTGGCCGTTAAAGCCTGTACTAGCTTAGACTTGCCTTTATTTGTAATTGGCGACGGACCGCAACACCGCCAGTTAGTCGAGTCTGCCGGCCCATCAATTCAGTTCATGACTGACGCTGGCGACGAAGATGTGGTTGAGTATCTGACTAGGGCCGAAGCGCTGATCTTCCCTGGGATTGATGATTTCGGGATAACAGCGGTCGAGGCTTTGGCTGCCGGAATTCCAGTAATTGCCTATAACGGCGGCGGAGCACTTGATTATATGATTGACAATAAAACTGGATTGTTATTTAATAAACTATCTGTGGACTCGCTGGCCAAATGTCTAAAATCATTCAAGGCCAGAAATTTTGACAGCAACTATTTAAAGGAAGTCGCATCACAGTTTTCGGCTTCTGAATTTAAAACCAAATTCAAAACTTTCATCAACTCGATTAATCAATAAATTAAGGGTTAGGAATAACACTATGTGCGGAATAGTCGGTTATATTGGCAAACGTCAAGCGGTCGGGATTATATTAGATGGCCTGAAGGATCTTGAATACCGGGGTTACGATTCGGCTGGGGTAGCTTTGCTGGATGAAAAAAACCAGACTGGTTTTGTCTTAAAACAGGCGGGCAGAGTCGAAGGACTGGAAAAACTGCTGCTTGAAAAGCAATTACCTGTTTCAACTATCGGTATCGGCCACACCCGCTGGGCCACCCACGGTCTGCCGACAACCATCAATGCCCACCCCCAGACAAATACTGCGAAGACTATATTTGTGATTCATAACGGTATAGTTGAAAATTATATGGAGCTAAAATTATTTCTTATATCGAAGAAATACAAATTTGTCAGCCAGACTGATACCGAAGTCGTACCGCATTTAATTGACTACTATTACCGTAAAACCAAGTCCTTTGATCAAGCATTTGAAGAAACTATCAGAAGCATTAAAGGCGCCTATGCTATTGTCGCCATGACGACCTATGAACCAGACAAGCTTTACGTTGCTAGGTTATCTAGTCCGCTGGTTATCGGTGTCGGCAAGAATGAGTATATTATTGCTTCTGACCCTACCCCCTTAATGCAGCACACCAAGGAAGTTGTCTATCTTGAAGATTATGAGATAGCAGTTATCGACCGCAAAGGCTATAAAATTAAACAGATTGAAAAAGATGTCAATATTGAGAGAAAGTCTGAACTGCTTGATTTTGACATCAACCGGGTCAGCAAGGGTGACTTCCCAACTTTTATGCTCAAGGAGATCTACGAAGCACCCCAAACCATCATGTCAGCCTCATTGGGACGGATTAAGCTCGAGACTAATACTGTGAAACTGGGCGGCCTGGAATCAGTTGAAGGCCAACTTAAATTCATTGATCGGATTGTAATTGTAGCCTGTGGGACTTCATACTATGCCGGATTGGTTGGCGAGTATTTAATTGAGGAGTTGGCCGGGATCCCAGTTGAGGTACAGCTGGCATCAGAATTTAAATACCGTCATGAACCGTTTTCACGAAGTACTGCCATAATTGCCATATCTCAATCAGGTGAAACCGCCGATACCATTGCGGCATTAAAGAAAGTTGAAAATTATGGCGTCTTGCGTTTGGGGGTAGTCAATGCCGTAGGGTCTACGATCGCCAGAATGACTGATGCTGGGGTCTATACCCATGCCGGGCCAGAGCAAGCAGTCGCTTCAACGAAAGC
>DATKGL010000001.1:0-2859 GCA_035510795.1 Patescibacteria group bacterium | reverse complement strand
ACAATGGATTAACTAACCAACAGAGGAGACCAAATGCTTATGCAGTGGCATATGGTAGCGCAAACTACTAGCCAAAGCGTTTTGAGTTGGATCTCCTCTTTTTAGTTTAGACCGGTTGGTCTGCAGGTAAGATACAAGCAGTTTGTTGTCTTTGCAGCCTAAGGAGTAAAATACGCGTATGAATCAGCACAAACCTGGAGATACTATCACCCCCGGCCAAAATGGCAACCACGAAAGGGCTAAAACCGACTCAGCCGACAAACACGACGACAACTTATCCAAGGATGTTGCTAGTGGTGGCTGGCAATTTAGCCAAGATAAGGATGACCAACCCGCCACTCACTCCATTGACAACAATGATAAGAACGACGAGAAGCATTTACTTAGCTGGGACGCTTCAGAATTTATAGCTCACGAGAAATCAGTAACCTGGTATGTTTATCTTTCTGTGATAACCATAGTAGCTGCTGGGCTGATATTCTTTTTAACCAAAGATAAAGTTACAACCGCAGTCATCTTACTTGCTGGACTGATTTTTGGTTATTTTAGTGCCCGGAAGTCCAACAAGGTCAACTACCAGCTAGATATCACCGGCATCAAAGTCGGGCAAAAATTCTATAACTATAACTCATTCAAATCGTTTTCAGTAGTTAATGATAATAATTTTTCATCCATAGTTTTTATTCCTCTTAAAAGGTTTATGCCCCAACTATCTCTATTTTATGACCCTAAAGATGAGAAAAAAATTATGGATATTCTGTCGGATAAGTTACCACTCGAACAGCGTCGAGATATAATTGATAGTCTTATGCGTCGGATACGCTACTAACTGAAGACCGCGTAAATAGCCGCTAGCCCGGAAATAGCCATCAAAACAGCCAATATCCAACCGAAACTAGCTGACCATTTTCCGTTAACCCACTCACCCATTATGTGTTTCTTGCGAGCCAGTAACAGTATTAGAACCAAAATAATAGGGGCAACTATTCCATTACCGATAGCTGCGTAAATCAGGGCCTTAATCGGGTTTAAACCAATGAAGTTTAACCCTAAACCAATAAGCATTGATATAATAATTATTCCATAAAACGCATAGGCCTGTTTTAATTTATTATTTAAACCCTGCCGTTTGCCTAAACTTTCACTGATTGCGTATGAACTGGCTCCAGCCATGACCGGTATAGCCAATAAGCCGACTCCGATAATCCCAATCGCGAACAGCCAATAAGTGGCATTTCCGGCAAACGGCCGCAAAGCCGCTGCAGCTTGGGCGGCAGTATTAATATTAGTAATCCCGTGGGCAAAAAGGACGCTGCCGCAGGCAGCAATAATGAAAAACATAGCCAAATTCGACAAAAACATACCCGACCAGACATCAGTTCGCATCTTTTTAATCGCCTCTGGCCCCGAACCCATGCGTTGTTTAATCGTGTTTTGACCGACTGCAATCTCATCCTCAATCTCCTGGGATGTTTGCCAAAAGAACAAGTAGGGGGTAATAGTCGTACCGAGGATAGCGCAAATTAGCATAATCTGGTCTCTGCTGAATGTGATATGAGGGATAACGGAGTGCTCCAAGATGGTTGGCCAGTGCGGATGGGCTAGGATAGCTGCGAAAATATAGGCAAATAAAACCAAGGCCAGCCATTTTAGATATTTGGCATAACGCGTATAAGGAGTAAAAATTTGCAGCAGCAAAATAAAAACCGTAAAACCAATAACCAGGCCTACGAAATTAAAGTTAGGTTCAATCAGCTGTATCCCTTTAGCCATAGACCCGATGTCGGCCCCTATATTGAAGGTATTGGCAGCAAATAACAGCAAAGTACTTATATAAAGGACCTTTTTTGGAAAATGAAGCCTAATATTGGCCGCCAGTCCCCTGCCGGTAACGATACCAATCCGGGCGCACATTTCCTGAATAATAGCCATAAATGGGAAAGAAAAGGCCGCCATCCAGAGTAAGCTAAAGCCGTACTGAGCGCCGGCTTGCGAGTAAGTGGCAATACCAGACGGGTCATCATCTGAAGCGCCGGTTGTTAACCCCGGCCCTAGTGTGTGCCAATAGTCTTTGGTCTTTTTAAGAGCATGACCGGTTGGGATTTTCCCGCCGATCGACTGGGCGTGTTCGATAGTTTTTTCGAGTGCCTCGGCCGGTGCCTCGGCCGCTTTTATAATGAAGTCTTCTTTTTTTGTCATAAAATAAGCTTTGATCTGAGAGTTAGCATAAAGCTTTTACGCGGATCCTTCAACCCGCCAGGTTGTTTATATCTGGCTAAAATTGATTAATCAAGGCATATCTGTCGGGTCCCAACAAGTTCGCAGGTTCTCGTTTAAGCCATCAATAGTTGCCATCTCCTCATCGGTAAGCTTGAAATCAAAAATATTGAAGTTCTCTTGTATTCGAGAAGGCGTTTTAGATTTTGGAATAACTATATTACCGTGCTGGACGTTCCATCTCAGCATTACTTGAGCGTCGGTCTTTAAATGAGATTGGGCGATCTCTGTGATAGTCGGAACAAACATTTTTTTGCCATGGACCAAAGGAGAATAGGCCTCCAGCGCAATGTTGTTTTTATGGCAAAAATCCATCAACTCTTTTTGGAACAAGAAAGGATGAAATTCAACTTGGTTGACTGCAGGCACCACATTGCACGACTTCATTAGTTCTTTCAAGTGCTTGATAGTAAAATTGCTGACACCGATTGAGCGGGCTCTGCCGGACTCGTATATTTTTTCCATTTCCTTCCAAGCTTTCAGGCGGGTCTCAGTTACCGGGTAGTGCATCAAGTAGAGGTCGACATAATCCATGTTGAGTCGCTCTAGGCTTTTTTCAAATGCTTGCTTAGGGTCTTTTTG